>USQS01000065.1 GCA_900556865.1 uncultured Clostridium sp.
TAGGCTTCTTGATTAATATTAATGAAGAAGCAAATACAACTGATAAAACAATAATGCTTATTAATATTAAATAACTTTGTCCAAGTGCTACTATATTTAACATAAAACCACTATTATTTATTAAACTTCCACCGGAAATTATTGAATCCTCTGAGTTAATGAATCCATCTACAATTACTTTTAGTAACACATTTCCTAAAAGTAAGGAAGATATTATACTTGGCATCGATATGAATATTAACTCGAATATAAATTGCATTATAATTTGTATCTTAGATGTTCCAATAGATAAAAATATACCTATTTCATAAATTCTTTCTCTTAACCATAGAACTAAGATTAATGAAAGAACAATCATTCCTCCTAACATAATAGAATAAGTCATTACTTTTATTATATGTTTTATTCCACTTACTGACTCTAAAGATTCTTCAAATACATTAGAATCTTTTTCAATGGAATACTTTGATTCATCAATTTTAAGCTCTTTCAATTTATTTAAGACTAAGTTTGTAGATTCTAAACTACCAGAATACATTAAAATTTTATTTGCAATTTTATTATTTTCTAAGTTATTTAATATCTCTTGGCTTGTTGAATAATCCACAAAAACCATATTTTCACTAAAATCAGAAGATAGACCTGTATATGTTTCCTGTTTTTTACCAGAAAATATTCCTATAATTTCAAATTTATGACTCTTTATTTTTCCACTTTTTTCAGTATCTAGTAATTCAAGATCAACTTCATCACCTAATTTTAGATTGTTTTGTTTAGCGAATTCTTCATGAACAATAATTGAGTTTTTATCATTTTTCTCTATATTTTTACCTTCTTTAATTGTAAATACTTCACTATTAAATAAAATGTTTCTTTTAGTATTATTTGTAGCTTCGAGTGAAACAACATTCTTAAATTTATCAGATAAATCTTCTCTATTTATTTTTTGCTCTCCACTAACTACTTTAGCACCTTTTAGTTTTGCTAATCCATCATATTGAATTATTATTTCTTCAATTTCTTTTAATTTTTCAATATCCTTAAATTGATTAACATTAAAATATTTACCATCTTTTTTTGTTATTGATATTGAAGAATTAGAACTTTCGTATAAAGTCTTTTCTATTTCATTGCTTGATTTCATTATTGTTAAACAAGAATACAAACAAGAAAGAACTATTGTTAAAATAACAAAAATAATAAATGTTCTATTTTTTTTTCTTGTAATGTATGCTATTGCGTTTTTTATCACTTTTCTAATAAGCTCCTCTCTATTTTTTTATTCCACAACTAATTGTGTCCACAGGACAAGCATTTTTGCATCGTCCACATCTGATGCATTCTAGATGATTATAATTTTCAACTGGATCTATATTCATTTGGCAAATTTTTTCACATTACCGCAACTGATGCACTTTTCTTCATCTAGTCTATGCCTGAATACTGAAATTGGGCTAATAACTGAATAAATAGCTCCCAAAGTCCAAGCATACCAATTGGACTAATAAGCTTACAAAAATATGGAGACCCTTGTCCTAAAAGATCAACTAAAAATAGAGGAAGTATTATTACAAATACAATCGATATTATATATTTCAATTTTCTCAAATTCTTATCAAGCTTAAATGTCTCAATTTTTTTAATTCTATCCAATTCCAACACACTCCAAGCAAATTCTTATTACCTTCTCCAATTCAACTCTATTCGCTCCATGACTATATCCATAGTAAGTCATAGTCATATTAATAAAGACAATTACTAAAGAGAAATTACGGCTTTTTTAAAACTAATTAACCATATACCATTCATCACTTTACATTTACTTATTTTTTATTTTTGTTAATTCTTTTTCAATTACTCACTTGTTTTCACCGTTATCATCAACATTATCTGTAACAACACTAACAATATTAAAACATTTAATTTTTATTTCGTTCTAAACCTCAACTAAATTTGGAATCTCTTTTACACAAACTTTACGCTAAATTGTAAATACGTTTACCATACTTCTCAAAATATTTACTTGTAAAATCCTAACCATTTATGTCTTTTAGTAATAGTTTACGTAAATTCCTAACTGATTATTTTTTAAATGCTTCTGTATTTTCTAAATCAGTTTTTTCTGATAGAACAAAACCGTTTTTAGGACGTTCTTTTTTTTCTATAATTTGAATCTCAGTTTTTTTAAATTCATTCAGAAGTTTAATTTCAGATCCACTGTTTGTACTAAAATAGCAATCGTATTTTCCATCACTTGAAACTCCTATTTTAGTATGAGTATCACATTTTGTCATTTTAGATATTTTTTCTTCTGATGTATTTTTTTCAAAGATACCAATAGTTCCAATTCTTTTAAGCCCATTTTCCCATTTTTCATAACCACCTTCCTTTTTATTAACAATTGCTTTTTTTTGCTCTTTAGTCATTTTATTAAAAGTTAAAAAAGCATATTTTAATTCCTTATCTATAGGACTTTGATCATCTAACATCGCTATCTTTTTATCATTCATATACTTTTTAAATTTATTTGAAAGTTTAAATTTAAGACCTAAATATTCATAAACATATTCTTTTTTTGTTTTTAAAGTATAATCTGATGGCTTAAATGTTGTATTTTTATCCTTTTTGTTAGTTGACGTACCCTTCTTTTCAGAACTTATTGATTGTCCTTCTTTAATTTTATTGCTTTCATTACTTTTTTTACATCCAACTGTACTTAAGCTCAAACACAACGTAAGTAATAGGAATGCACCTCTGGCTACTTTTTTTCCCATAATTTTATCCTCCTTTATTCCTCCTTTTTTTTAAACAAAAGCCTTTTATAACTACTTTCAATAATATTATACATACCATTTATGAAACGTTGATGAAATACAATTTTTTATTTTTCCAAACCACAGTATAATAATATAAATATTGATGTTAATATAAAAACTGTACAAGTTAAATGGAAGAATTAAACATCATTTGGTACAATGTCATAAGTAAAAAAAGAAATAGAAAAAGACTATGACAAAACCAGTATTTGATGATGAATTTAAACAAGGAGTTGTAGATTATGCTAACTAACATCCTGAAGAATCCAAAGTTTCTATTGCTAAAAGATTTGGTATTGCAGACAGTACAATTCATAAATGGATAAAAGATGCAAACAATAACGGCAATAAAATTGAATCTCGAGGATCCGGTAATTTTTCTAGTGATGAGGCTAAAGAAATTGGAAGATTAAGAAAAGAATTAAAAGATACACAGGATGCGTTAGAAGTGTTAAAAAAGGCTATTGGCATACTGGGAAAATAAACAAAACAGATATTTATAAAGCAGTTAAGGAAGAAAAGCAAAAAGATTCTACTGTTTCTATTTCTAGTGTGCTGAAAAAATTAGATGTAAGCAGATTAGGATTCTATGATTATTTGAAAAGAGTTCCAAGCAAAACCAAATTAAGAAAAGAAAGAATTATAAAAGAAATCAAGAAAATCCATAAGGAATCGTATGAAATATATGGATCACCAAAAATAACAGAACTACTGAACAAAAAGGGTGAAAAGGTAAGTCAAAAATATGTTTATTCGATCATGAAGGAAAACAATATCAAAGCAAAATATATTAAGCCATATATTCAAACAACAGTTAGTCATGATTTCTCTGACAAATTAAAAAATCTATTAAACAGACATTATGATCCTACGAAGCCAAATGTAGCTTGGTGAAAAATCAGTAAAAATAAACAAGCTATGATCCAAGACATTCATGCTGAACTGAGATGTAACAATCAAAGCAAGACCATCAATTTGTTTTCTCATGTCACAAAACTACTTGGCAACATAAATATTTTTGATTTCATCGGTATTAATAATCATAGCAGGTTCTCCAATAAAATCTTGAGATTTTGTTTGGAACAGGAAATATGATGATGGTCAATATCAAAATCAATAACATCATTACTTTTATCAATGATGACAGGAATAAAAGCATTTTCTTCTTCAAGAATCAAAGCCTTTTGTTTATAGTAGCTGGAAATACTAATATGATTGTCATTACAATACTTTTTAATGGCATTGCTAAATATTTATATCTAGCAACTTAATACTATCATACTTCAATAAATATCTTTCACATTTTTTTGATTATAATATTTTAATTTTTGAGAATTTAATTACTACTGTAGATAAAAAGAGCTCATTTCAATTGAGCCCTTCTATAATTCAATAATTCTATTATTTCCCAAAATATCTATCTAATAAACCTTTTAATGCTTTACCATGTCTAGCTTCATCTCTAGCCATTTCATGAACAGTATCATGAATTGCATCTAAGTTATTCTTTTTAGCACATGTAGCAAGTTCAACTTTACCAGCAGTAGCTCCAAATTCACAATCAACACGCCAAGCTAAATTATCTTTAGTTGTTGCTTTCATATTTGGTTCTAAATCTTCTCCTAACATTTCAGCAAATTTAGCTGCATGTTCTGCTTCTTCATAAGCAGCTTTTTCCCAATATAATCCAATTTCAGGATAACCTTCTCTATGAGCAATTCTTGCCATACATAAATACATACCAACTTCTGAACATTCACCTTCAAAGTTAGCTTTTAATTGATCAAAGATATATTTTTTATCTTCATCACTGATATCAGGATTATTTTTTACAGTTTTAGCATAGATTCCATATTCATGTTCTGCTGCTAATTTCATTTCACCTTTTACTTCTTCAAACATGTCAGCTCCTACATGACATACTGGACATTCAGCTGGTGCTGCATCTCCTTCATAAACATATCCACATACTTTACATACAAATTTAGCCATATTTCTTTTCTCCTTTTTTTAATTCCTTATTAGGAATGATTACTACTTAATTATAGCATATAATTCTCCATTGTCAATCTCTTTAGAAACATTATTTAACTCTTTCTATTATTATAACTCTTTTTCAAAAGAAAAAGATGCCTATTTAGCATCTCTTGATCGAACTAAAATAATATTTTCATTATTTTCAATAATTGTATAATCACCTTTAACTTCATTTGATACACATAATGGATCATCTCTTTTAAGTAAATAATGATCTAATGTATATTCAGCTTGACTAATAGATAGAATACTTTCATTTAAAGCAAATAATGAAAAATAATAATATTCTTGATTATATATATGATGAATTCCTGG
>USQS01000066.1 GCA_900556865.1 uncultured Clostridium sp.
CACATTCTGCAATTGCCTCTATTACATCACTTGTAAAATCTTTTGGGTGTGGTGAAATAAACCTGATTCTTTCTATTCCATCAATTTTATTTATTTCTTTAAGCAATTTTGCAAATGAATTAATTTCTTTATAATCTTCATTAACATCAATCAATTTGCCTTGTTCTATTGCACTCATTTCTGAACGTAAATATGAGTTTACATTTTGACCAAGTAACATTATTTCTTTGTATCCTTGGTTTGCCAATTCTTTTACTTCATTTATTATATCTTTTGGCTTTCTACTTCTTTCTCTACCTCTCACATATGGGACTATACAATAGCTACAAAAATTATTACATCCATACATAATTGTAACAGACCCTTGTGTTTTGCTGTTTCTTTTAATTGGAAGGTTTTCATATACATTTCCATCTATGTTTATAACATCTTGTATCTTTTTTTGTTTTTCTAAAACATAGCAAATATCTTCTGGTAATTTATGTAATGTGTGTGTACCAAATACAATATCAACATATGAAAACGATTTCTTTATTTTTTTTAAAATATGTTCTTCTTGCATCATACAACCACCAATTGCAATAATTAAATTATTTTTTTCTTTTAAGTTTTTTAGTTCTCCAATTTTTCCAAATAATCTTTCTTCTGCGTTTTCTCGAACACAGCAAGTATTAAAAATTGCAAGGTTTGCTTTTTTTATATCATCTGTTTTGCTATATCCCATTTGTTCTAACATTCCACAAATTTTTTCAGAATCATTTTCATTTAATTGACATCCCATTGTTAAAATAGCATATTTCAAATTTTTATTTTCATTTAATTTTGCAACTTTATCTATATATTTTTTTTGAATTTCTATTTCTTGTTTTTCACTCATTTAGTTAATCCTTTCTCCCCAATATGCCTCATAAATCTTTTTTGCAGACTCTGGGCTATCCACACCTTCTTTATTTTTTATTGGTGCAAACTCCTCATCTCTATTTACTCTCATAATAAGCATATCATCAAATAATTTAAAACCATCAAAAACAAAACGCTCAAATTTGCATAAGTTCTTTTTTATAGCTGTATGATATTCTAAATCATAATCAGATATCTTTTCTATAGCTTCAATACTTAACAAATGACTAACAAAATTTCCTTCTCCAAAAACTAATTCTCCGGAAGAATTTCTTAAATTAATCATTTCATCTGTAAGCTCTATATATTCAATAATTCCAGGTTTACCATTTCTTTTACAAAAAGCACCTAGTTTTTCTTCTGGATATGCTTTTGAAATAGATTTAGATGCAATTTCATTTTTATTTATAACTGTAAGCCCTATAAATAAAGGATCTATTGGTCTTACCATGATATTATCTACACCTGAAATATAAACCCATTTTATATTTTTATTTTTCATATCATCTATCACTTTTTCTTCTTTTAATGCACTATAAACACCACCATTTCCGTCAGAAGCTGTTTTTATAGTTCCATTTTCTAAAACTAATTTTCCGTTCTAAAGTAAGTTGTGGCAAAACATTTTGCTTGAAAAATTTAACTTTTTCCTTATCATATCCAAAAAAGTTATGCTCTTCAAAAAAGCTTTTTGTTTTATCATCATTTTGCTTACTTGTCATTATATACCAATATGGTAATATTCCATATTTTATTTTAGACTGTTTTAAAGTTTCAGCCAAAATTTCAAATATGTATTTTCCAGATTTACCAATATCTAATTTAAAAGTACCTTTTGGACCATCAAAACCAAGTCTTGTTCCCTGACCTCCAGCCATTGTAATTACTGCATACTCATCATTTTTTATTATATCTATACCTTTTTGCTCTATTGTTTCAATATCTTTTAAATTTTTCTTATTTATACTTTCTATTGGTGTTATTTTTTCATTCTCTTCAACTTTGTGTACTGTATTATACAGCTTTTTCATCTTCTCAAAATCTATTTTATCAATTTGTTCAAACAAAATATTTTTTTGCTCATTATTCATCTCTTTCATTTCTTCTAAAATATGCTCTTGATTGTATTTTTTCAATTTTTCCTCTATTAACTTTTTATTTACCATATTTAATCACATTCCTTTCCTTGTAAAGTTTTTTCTTTACTATTATATTATATTTTAGCAATCAATATTTGTTTTTCTTCTTTAATTGGAACAACTTCTTGTAATTTATTTTCTAGATTTTCTTCAGTTTTTACTTTTACTCTTATATAATTTTTTGTATAACCTTCCCAATAGTCCTCAACTTTTTCTTCAAATAAAACCATAATTTTTTTATTAATATATTTTTTATTATACATTTCTTGATTAATATTTGAAAGCTCTATTAGCTTTTCACTTCTTTCTTCTTTTTTGTTTCCATCTACTTGCATAGGCATTTTTTGAGCAAATGTCCCCTCTCTTGGAGAATATTTAAATATATGCATTTTATAAAAAGAAATATTTTTCAAAAAATTGTAGGTCTGTTCAAATTCTTCATCTGTTTCGCCAGGAAAACCAACAATAATATCTGTTGTTAAATTAACATCTTTAAAATATTTTCTTAAAATTTGGGCTACTTCTTCAAATTGTTTTGTAGTATATTTTCTATTCATTCTTTTTAATGTTTCATCACATCCACTTTGAAGAGATAAATGAAATTGATTACAAATTTTTTCTAATTTTGAAAGCCTTTTAGCAAATTCTTCTGTAATAATTGTTGGTTCTAATGAGCCTAATCTAATTCTTTCAATTTCTTGTATTTTGTTTAAATCTTCTAATAAATCTATTAGAAAATAATTATTTTCTTTATTTTCTTTTCCATATGAAGCAATATGTATTCCTGTTAAAACAACCTCTTTAATACCTTTTTTAGCAATTTGTTCTACTTCTTTTATAACATTTTCTTTGCTCCTGCTTCTTATTCTACCTCTTGCAAATGGAATTAAGCAATATGTGCAAAAATTATTACATCCATCTTGAATTTTTATTGTTGCTCTTGTTTTTTCTGTATAGGTATTTAGACCCATTTCCAAAAATTCTTTTTCCTTATTTACATCTATAATTTTTTCCACTCTTTTTTTATTTTCAATATAACATTCTATAATTTGAACAATATCTTTTTTTTCAACATTTCCTAAACTTAAATCTATCTCTTCTATTTCATCAACTTTCTCTTTTGCAACTTGTACATAACACCCCACAGCAACAACAATACTATTTTTATTTTCTTCCTTTACTTTTCTTAAAATATGTCGTGATTTTCTATCTGCAATATTTGTAACTGTACATGTATTTACTATTATAACATCTGGATTTTCTTTAATACCACAAACACTATACCCTGCATCTAGAAACTTTTGAGCCATTGCGTTTGATTCATATTGGTTTACTTTACAACCTAATGTCAAAAATGTTACTTTTAAACTTTTATTTTTACTTTCCATATTTCTAATTTCAATCCCTTCTCAAGGCATAAATTTAGTTAAAAATTTTCATTTCAATCAAACATATTTTAGCATAATATTAAGCCAAAAACAACACTTTTTTTACATTAAATTTTAAAAAAAGTGTTGTTTTAATATATTTTTTTATCCTTTAAATTCTCTATCAATATTTTTAATTATAACATCATGAGCAGAACCTTCTTGTATGCTAACATTTGAAACTAAAGTTAATCTTGCCTTTTCATGTAATTCTGGTATAGATGTAGCACCACAATTGCACATAGTTGATCTTATTTTTAATGTTGTTACTTCAACATTATCTTTTAATCTACCAGCATATGGTATGTAAGAATCTACGCCTTCTTCAAAAGAAAGTTTTTTGTTTCCACCCATATCGTATCTTTGCCAGTTACGTGCTCTGTTTGAACCTTCTCCCCAGTATTCTTTTACATATCCATTACCTTTTCTAATTAATCTTGTTGGGCTTTCATCAAAACGAGCAAAATATCTTCCCATCATTACAAAATCTGCTCCTAAAGCAAGAGCTATTGTAATGTGATGATCATATACAATTCCACCATCTGAACAAATTGGAATATACACTCCTGTTTCTTCAAAATATTCATCACGAGCTTGACAAACATCTATTAAACTACTTGCTTGCCCTCTACCAATTCCTTTTGTTTCACGAGTTATACATATTGAACCTCCACCAATTCCAACTTTAATAAAATCAGCTCCCGCTTCTGCTAAATATCTAAATCCTTCTTTATCTACTACATTTCCTGCACCTATTTTTAAAGAATCTCCATAATTTTTTCTAACCCAATCTATTGTATTCTTTTGCCATACTGAATATCCATCTGAAGAGTCCATACAAATTATATCTACACCAGCTTCAACTAAAGCAGGAATTCTTTCTTCATAATCTCTTGTATTAATTCCAGCTCCTACAATATAACGTTGGTTGCTATCTTGAAGTGCTAGTGGATTTTCTTTATGTAATTCATAGTCTTTTCTAAAAACTAATGAGTTTAAATTTCCATTTTCTTCTACAATTGGTAAACAATTTATTTTGTTTTCCCAAATCATATCATTCGCCTCTGTTAATGTTAAACCTACTTTTGTATAAATTAATTTAGAAATAGGTGTCATTATTTCTTCAACTTTTTTATCAAGTTCATCTCTTGAGACTCTATAATCTTTACTTGTAATTATTCCAAGTAATTTTCCTGTAGCCGTTCCATCTTCTGTTACTGGTATTGTAGAATGATCACTTTCTTCTTTTATTTTTAGAATATCTCTTAATGTATCTGTTGGTTTTAAATTCCATTTACTTTTTACAAAGCCAGATTTTGCCTCTTTAACATTTTTTACCATAGTAGCTTGTGACTCTATACTTTGTGCACCATAAATAAATGCCATTCCTCCTTCTTTTGCTAATGCTATTCCCATGTCTTCGCCAGAAACAGATTGCATTATTGCAGATACCATTGGTATATTTGCAGAATATTTAGGTGTTTCTCCTTTTTTAAATTTTACAAGTGGTGTTTCTAAATTAACATTATTTGGTATACATCTTTCATCAGTTAAATTTGGTAATAATAAAAATTCGTCAAATGTTCTAGATATGTCTTTTAATATTTTTGCCATTTTATCGCAAGTATT
>USQS01000067.1 GCA_900556865.1 uncultured Clostridium sp.
AGGTTATGTATGCAATAGTTGGGGTTGTACTAATATTCTTTGTAATAGTAGTTGTTGTTCCAATGATAGAAGTATATATGGGAAATTTCTTATTCGATGCATATTTAGACACTTAAGGAGTTTAGTATGAAAAGAAAAGTAAAAATTGGAATAGATTTAGGTGGAAGCCACGTTGGAGTAGGCGTGGTTGACACTAAAGGAAATATTATTGAAATACATGAAAAAGACTTTACTGTAGAAGAAAAGTTAAGATTAATTGATGTTGCTATAGAATATATTGTAGAAATTATAAATGAATTAAAGAAAAAATATAGTTTTTCAAAAATCGGAATAGGTGTGCCAGGGACTATACAAGATGGTGTTATTTTAAAATCTGTAAATCTGAATTTAGAAAAATATGATATTAAATCAGTTTTAAAAGAAAAGACAAATTTAGATATAATTGTTCAGAATGACGCCAAATGTGCTGCCTGGGCGGAATATAAATATGGTATTGGAAAAAATTATAATAATATTATCTTTTTAACATTAGGTACTGGTATTGGTGGGTGCTACATTTACCAAGGAAAAATAGTAAAAGGTACAAAATATAGTGGTTTTGAATTTGGACATATGGTTATGCAAAAAGATGGAATTTTATGTAATTGTGGAAAAAAAGGCTGTTTTGAAAGATATGGAAGTATTTTATGTTATAAAAAGAGGATAATTGAGGAATTAAATTTGCCAGTTAATATTTCCGGACCAGAATTAAGAAAACATATTTCAGAAAATTTAGATAGAGTTAAGTACATAAATGATGATTATACAAGAAATTTAGCAATTGGTTTATCAAATTTAGTAAATATATTTGAACCAGATGTAGTAATTATTGGAGGCGGTTTTGCAAGATATGACTATTTGCTATTAAAAGATTTAAAAGAGCAGATATTAAATTCAAAGTTGCTTTTTAACACAAGAGATGACCTTGAAATTAAAGTCGCAACATTAGGGAATGACGCGGGAATAGTTGGAGCAGCCGTTATGTAAGTAAAAAATGCTATTGAAATTTGTTGAATTATGAATTATAATAATATAGGAAATTTAAGCAAAAGAAATAAAGTAATAAAAGATAGTTGGAAAAAAATAAATTTTCTAACAAAAGAAAAGGAGGAAAAATATGGACGACTTTGCAACATACATTTTAGAAGAAAAAAACCTATCACAAAAAATGCTAATTACATATTATTTGTCAAAAAAAACAGGAATCTTTTTTGATAAATCTATAGTGCTAAAAACTATAATAACAAAATTGTTTTTAGAATATATGGAAATAAATGTTGACAAAAACTTAGTGCTTACGGCGATGCTTTTATGTAATTGCAAAAAAATAGATAATGCACAAAAAATAGGAAAATTAGAAACATATGCAAAAGAAGGTGCAGAATATTTAGAAAGTTTAGGTTTTAATAAGCGTTTTTGCAAAATATGTGAAGAAGTAAATAGATATAGCGGAAGTTCTCCTAGAGAGCAAGAAGGCGACATTTTAGAAATAGTTGACCAATTCACAGGGCTAATTCTAAATAGAGTAGAAAGAGATGCCTTTACACCTGAAGAAGCTTTAGTTGTACTTCAAGAAAGAAACTTAAAATATACAGATAATAGATATATGCAAGAATTCATTCAATTTGTAAATGATATGGAACAAATTAACATAAAAGAAGTAATAGATGTACCAGTTATAAAAAAATTAGTCCATTTACATAATAAAGAGGCAAATGTTAAAACATTTATAGCAGTATTTGCAAATAAATATGATACAAAAATAAATGAAACAATAGACAAAAATATAAGCAAAAAAGCAAATAAAATGTTAGATAAAGTTCAAACAAATAAATCAAAGCCAATTAAAACAAAAGTAGAAAAAATGAAAGATTTAGCAACAACAGCTAAAAATTCACAAAGGGCACTGTTTAGTGAAGATACAGCAGAGAAAGTATTAACACATAAATCAAATTATAAAGTAAAGAAATAATAATGAAAGAAGGATTTAAATAAAAAAATGTACGAAATATTTGCAGATTTACATATACATATTGGAAGATCAGAAAATGGTAAGCCAATAAAAATAACAGGAGCTAGAAGCTTAAATTTTACTAACATTGCCAAAGAATGTTTTTATAAAAAAGGAATACAAGTTGCAGGAATAATAGATTGTGCTTCTCCATATGTAATAGAAGACATAGAAAACTTTTTAAAATCTGGAGATGCATATGAGTTAAAAGATGGAGGAATTATTTATAAAGATAAAGTATGTATTTTGCTAGGAAGCGAAGTAGAAACATCAGAATCTGGAAGAAATGGAAAAAGTGGAAGTGCACACAATATATGTTTTTTTCCACATTTAAAAGATATAAAAGGCTTTTCTAATGAGCTTTCAAAACATTTGAAAAATATTACTTTAAGTACACAACGTACAGATTTATCTGGATATGAACTTATAGATATGGTTGAAAAATATAATGGAATACTAATTCCAGCACATATTTTTACTCCACATAAGAGTTATTATGGGAATTGCACAGATAGGTTGAAAAATATTTTTAAAGAAAAATTTGATAAAATTTTTGCAGTAGAACTTGGTTTAAGTTCAGATACTTTTTTAGCAGATGAAATATCTGAATTAGAAAATAAAACTTTTGTTACAAATTCAGATGCACATTCTTTACCAAGAATTGCAAGAGAATACAATAAAATATTAGTTGAAGATATTTCTTTTAAAGAAATAGTAAAAGCATTAAAAAATGAGGATGGAAGAAAGATTATTGCAAATTATGGTCTAGATCCAAAACTTGGCAAATATCATAGAAGTTTTTGTGAAGATTGCAATGATTCTATAGAAATAGACCAAGCGGCAACAATATGCCCAAAATGTGGCGGAAAGAATATTACATTTGGAGTTTTTGATAGAATTGAATTAATAAAAGACAAAGCTCAAACAGAAAGTCCAAAAAATAGACCAGAGTACATATATCAAGTTCCACTTAATTTTATACCAGGAGTTGGAGCAAGAACTATAGATAAATTATTACAACACTTTGGAACTGAAATGAATATTTTGCATAAAGTAACCAAAGACGATATTGAAGCTGTTGTTGGAAATAAAATTGCAAAAAATATTGTAAATGCTTCAAGTGGAAGTTTGCAAGTTCATTCAGGAGGAGGAGGAGTTTATGGAAAAGTAGTTTTAAAAAATGAATAATTTATTTTTTTTCATAATACACATTATATAGAAAAATAATGTGAGGAATGAAAGTTATGAAAAAATTAAAGAAAATTACAAATTGGAAAACTACAATAATAAACTTCTTGAAAAATAATTCAAAAGAATATTTATTAGTTATTATAATATTTATAATTGGTATGTTTATAGGAGTAATGCTAGTTAATAATACTTCTGCTGAAAATCAACAAATTATTGAAAATTATATTTTGAATTTTATAGAAAAGTTTAAGTTAATAGCAAATTTAGACAAACTAAATTTGCTAACAACATCTATAAAAGATAATATTATTTTAGCAATTGCACTTTGGATAGCAGGAACTACTATAATTGGCATGCCAATAGTTTTTGGAATAATTTTATTTAGAGGTTTTTGCTTTGGGTATACAGTAGCTGCTGTTACTTTTACTCTTGGGCTAGGAAAAGGAATATTTTTCTGTATATTAAGTTTATTTTTACAGAATATATTTTTTATATTAGCTATTCTTACAATTGGAGTAAGTAGCATAAAACTTTATAAATCAATTATTGCAGATAGAAGAAAAGAAAATATAAAAATAGAAATAGTAAGGCATACTGTAATTTCTTTATTTATGCTTGTGGTTTTGATTTTTTCAAGTTTTATAGAAAATAGAATTTCAGTTAATTTATTAAAATTTGGAATTAAATATTTTTGATTATAAAAAAAATTAAAAAAAATAGAAAAAACTATTTACTTTTTTCTATTTGTTTGATATAACATATACATACCTTATGTAAATATTATTTTCTTTTTACATAAAATAAAAAAAATGGAGAAATAGCAATGGAAAAACAATTAAAACAATTTTTAAGATTTCTTGAGAAAGACAAGAAAGCATCAAATAATACACTTCAATCATATAAAAGAGATTTAGAAAAATTTCAAACATATTTAGATGAACATAATATAAAATACCTTAAAGTAACAGAACAAGATATAAAAGATTATTTAAATTATTTAGTAGAACAAAATAAAAAGCCATCTACAATATCTAGAACAATAGCTTCAATAAGAGCTTTTTACCAATATGAAACAAAAAATAAAAAAACAGCTCAAGACCCAACAGAAAAAATACAATCACCAAAAATAGAAAAAAGAGTACCTTGTATATTAACATCTGAAGAAGTTGAATTACTATTAGAGCAACCTACAGATTTTGATTTAAAAGGAATTAGAGATAAAGCAATGCTAGAATTTGCTTATGCTACAGGAATGAGAGTTACAGAAATTATATCGCTAAATGTAGAAGATGTAGATTTAGAAAATTCTACAGTTTCATGCAAAACAGGACCAAAACAAAGAATTATTCCACTAGGCAAAATGTCATTAGCAGCTTTAAAAGAATATTTAGATGAAGCAAGAAATATTTTAGTAAAATCGGAAAAGGAAAAAGCACTATTTGTTAATTTAAATGGTAGAAGATTAACACGCCAAGGCTTTTGGAAAATAATAAAATATTATCAAGAGCAAGCAAACATAACAAAAGATATAACACCACATACTTTAAGACATTCCTTTGCAACACATTTATTACAAAATGGTGCAGACTTAAAATCAATACAAATGATGTTAGGCCATTCAGATATATCATCAACACAAGTTTATATGCAATTTCAAAATGGCGGTTTAAATGATACATATAAAAAAGCTCATCCAAGAGCATAAATATATAAAACCATAAAAAAGCAAAGTAAATATATTATAAAATTTACTACAGAGAAAATGGTTGTGGTTAAAAACCGAAGTTGAGAGCCATTGTAAAAATATATTGAAAATTCACTTTTTAGGTCTTCTTTTGAAAAGA
>USQS01000068.1 GCA_900556865.1 uncultured Clostridium sp.
GAGAAGGTCAACACTAAAAGTGATATATTTATAACATTTTTTTCCCCTTTAGTCAAGGCTTTTTCTAGATTTTTTATTCAAAACTTGTATAAGTTGTAGGATTTAAATAATTATTGTCTTTTAATAACTCAAAATGTAAATGATACTCATCTGAAAATTCAAATGTTGCAGTTTTTCCAACTGTTCCAATAGTTTGACCAGCTTCAACTTTCTCTCCTTCAACTATATATTCTGCTGTAAGCAAATTAGCATATATGGTCTGATACCCATCGTCATGATTTATAATTACAGTAAGTCCATATCTTGGGTCATTTTTTATTGCATAAACTTTACCTTTTGCAGCAGCTGTTACAACCGCTGTTTTATCAGCTTTTATATCTACTCCATTATGTGTTACCCATTCTTGAAGAGTATCTGAATATACTAAAGAATCTCTTGCAAAATCTCTTAAAATTTTACCTTTAACTGGTGCTGAAAATTTTATTTCTTCTTTTTTAGTTTCTTCTTTTTTTGTGTTTTCCGGATTTACTATTTCTTTTTTTTGTATTACATTTTGTTTTTTAGTCTCTGTTTTTTTCTCTGTATTTTGTGTATTATTTTCTTTTATAGAGTTTTGTTCTAAAGTATTTGTTTCATTACTAGCCTCATTAACGTTTTTTCCAATTGTAGTACTTACAATTTCATATTCATCATCATCATTATTTTGAGCTTTTTCAATGCTTCCCTGCTCCTCTATATAATTACTTTTATTAGTTTTTGCATTAATTAAAAAAATTATTAATGTAGTAACTAGTATTGCAATTATAACTACACCTACTATAATCATCCCCGTAGTTATGTTCTCTTCATATTTTCTAAAATGTTTACTCATATAATCCTCCTTAAAAAATTTACTTAAAACTAGTATTTACTTTTTAAGGAAATTTATACTATTTTACAGTGATATTTTCAAATTCTTTTGGATTATTTATAATATAAATTTGTGCTAAATCTTTTAAGTCAAAATTTTGGTATTCTTCAATTTTTAGTTCTTGCTTAATTTTTGAATTTTGCTTAAATTCTATATTAAAATCATTTACTATTTTACCTGAAAAACGTTTCTTCTTTATTTTAATTTTTTCGTCTAAATTAATAATAATTGCATCATCTTTTAAAACATATCTATTTATTAATTCTTCTGTAAAATCAAAATTTACAATAATATTAGACCTTACTATGGCTTTTTTCTTATTGTTTGTTAATGTAATAATAATTCCATTTTCTTCATACTCTTTTTTAGAAAATTTAACAAAACTTTCTATATTATTTGTAACAATATGTACAGATTTAAATTCTTGAGCTATTTGCTCAATTACATCAAGAATTTTTTTATCTTTATAATTTATTAAAAATGAAATTTCTGAAGTTTTAGTATTAATCTTATTGCTACTACATATTTTTTCTATTACATCTTTTATAAGTAATTTAAAAAGATATTTACTATTTGCTATTTCTATTTCATTTGAATACAATAAATTAACAAAATCCCTATCTTGCTTTAAGGATTTTGTTAATATAACTTTTTTACATTTTGCTTTATTTTTTATTAATGATACTAATTTGCGTTTTTTATTAAATTCTAAATTATTAATGTTTCCATTAATTATTATTTTATCTTCATTAATTTCTACTTTTTTTAATAAAAGTTTCCACATTTTTATTTTTTCATTTTCTTTTAAAAACATAATTTGCACTATTAATCACCTAGTACAAATATATTATTTAACTATAATTAATATGTACCTTTTTAATAATCTTTTTGGCTTAAATTAGGATAAGTAAATACTTTACCACCTTCTGAAAATTGGTAAGATAATGTATGATCTTTATTAAATGTGTTTAATCCCTTTAAAAAGTATTTATACCTTATTTTATTTGTAACTTTTCCATTTCCAACAACTATTGGGTCATCCCATGTGCAATCTACCAAATACCATGTATCTTTTAATTTTACAGCATTCCATGCATGATTTTCTTTTTTCCCAGAACTATTTGTACCAACACCTTGTAACATTTCGCATTCATACCCAGCTTGGTTTGCAAAATATTTAAATGCTTTTGCATATCCTTCACATACACAAGTTTTATTTATTAATGCTCCATAAATACTATAACTTCCGTTTAGCAGAATATGTTTTATCATATTCTATACTATCTATTAAATAATCATGTATATATAATATATTTTGATAGTCATTTCCTTTTAAACTTTTTATTACATTATTTTTTATATTTTCTATTTGTGCTTCAATTTTATTTACTTCGTCTAAATTAGATACATCTGAATTATAATATGTTGTACCTTTTTTAGGTCCTATATATACATTATACGTTGTTTTTAAAAATTTAGTTGTTGTTTCAATGTTTAAAAACAATTTGTTAACATCTAAATAAAATAACTCTGGGTTATCATGTGTAAATGCTTCTATTCCAGTTTGATAGTCATTTCCTAAAATATCACTTCCACCTTCTTGAGCCAATAAATCCGAAAATTTATCTCCATATTTAATAACAAATTCTCCTGATTTTAAATTACTTTTATTTTCTTGCAATCCATTATAAATTATTTTTTGATTATCATTTAACTGATTATAAAAAAAGCTATTTACAGAATTATTTATATTTTGAACTTTGCTTGTTTTTTCGTTATTTTGGTTTGTAGTATCTACTCCTATTAAGTTTAAATCGTTAGTTTCTGTTTTCTTTTTATCTTCTTCTGAACTTGGTATTTCAGTTACTATTCTGTTTAAATTAATTGTTTGGTTTAAATCTTCTTCGGGAAAAAGTTTAAAATAAAAATAATAAGCAACTGCAATTATTCCTGCTATTAAAAAAAGTATTACAAGAAAACCAAAAAAAGTTTTAAGTGCTTTCTTCATTTGTTCAACTCCTTACATTAAAATTCTCTATTTATATAATACCAAAAAAAAATAAAAATAGCAATATATTTTGCTATTTTTACCTTTTATTTACGTAAATAATATTTTTATTATAATTTTTTATATTCATTAACTTTCTTTATAGAATATACTGCAGATATTCCACTTATTACTAAAATTATAGTTATTATACTTCCAGATTCTCCTAAACCTGTTTTTGCTAATGTATTTTCATTTGTCACACTTCTATTTGTAGTTGATAAATTTGATGTGTTAGTATTTGTTGTACTTAATGATGAATTTGTATTCGTATTTGAAGTATTGTTTGTATTTGAAGTAGTACCTGTTGCATTTAATGAGCTAAAACCTTCTTCGTCATCTCCGTCCTCATCATCTCCAGAGTCTGTGTTTGTATTATCTGATGAAGAATTATTAGAACTGTTTCCTGTTAAATCATTAAAAATATCACCACTTGAATTATCTGCTGCAAATACTTTATTAGACATTGTTAATGCAATTATTAATCCTATAACTATAATTAATACTCGTTTCATTATTTTTACTTTTTCCATTCTATAATCTCTCCTTACTAATTTTTAATCTTTTTATTATTTATTAATAAAGTTTTTATACATCACTTTCTATTGTACTACTTTTTTTTATATATGTCAAACTTTTTTTAGCTTTTTTTTATTACAATTATATTACATTTTAATTTTCTTGTTTTATAAGCATAAATTAGCTATACTATATAATTATAATTTTTAAACATTAAATTTAAATAATACAATATCTCCATCTTGCATAATATAATCTTTTCCTTCTTGACGTACTAAACCTCTTTCTTTTGCTTGAACCATTGAGCCACATTCAATTAAGTCATTGTAAGACACAACTTCTGCTTTTATAAAGCCTCTTTCAATATCTGAATGTATTTTTCCTGCTGCTTGAGGTGCTTTTGTTCCTTTTTTTATTGTCCATGCTCTTACCTCTGGCTCTCCTGCTGTTAAAAATGACATTAATCCTAATAAGTCATAACTTTTTTTTATTAATTTATCTAATCCAGATTCTTTTAAGCCAAGGGCTTCTAACATTTCTTTTTTATCCAATTCATCTAGTGAAGATAACTCTTCTTCTATTTTTATTGAAAGTGGTATAACTTCTGAATTTTCTTTTTTTGCATATTCCTTAACTTTTAAAACCTGTTTGTCTTTATCACAATTTTCAAGTTGCTCTTCTGAAACGTTTGCAACATAAATTATAGGTTTACTTGTTAATAAAAACATATCTTTTAAAATTTCTTTTTCTTCTTCATTATATTCTAAACTTCTTGCAGGCATTTCATTTTCTAGATTGCTCTTTATTTTTTCAAGTAGTTTTATTTCTTCTTGATATTTTTTATCTGCTTTTAACATTTTTTTTGCTTTTTCCAATCTTTTATCTACAGTTTCAATATCTGCAAAAATAAGCTCTAGATTTATTATTTCTATATCTCTTATTGGGTCTACATTTCCATTTACATGAACTACATTTGGATCTTCAAAGCACCTAACTACTTCACAAATTGCATCTGTTTCTCTTATGTGTGATAAAAATTTATTTCCAAGACCTTCTCCCTTACTTGCACCTTTAACTAATCCAGCAATATCAACAAATTCTACTATTGCATGAGTTGTTTTTTGAGGATTATACATTTTGGTTAATTTGTCTAATCTTTCGTCTGGCACTGCAACAACCCCAACATTTGGCTCAATTGTACAAAATGGATAATTTGCACACTCTGCTCCAACTTTTGTTATACTATTAAATAATGTGCTTTTTCCAACATTTGGAAGTCCTACTATTCCAATTTTCATTTTTTTCATTCCTTTCTTTATGGTGTAACTTAAAGATTCAAAAAAATATACATAAAGGCTTGATTTTTTATATTTTATCTGTTATTATTAGAAAAGTTTTAAAACTTCCTTAATAAATAAACATGCTTCTATAGCTCAGTTGGTAGAGCACCGCCTTGGTAAGGCGGAGGTCGTGAGTTCAATTCTCATTGGAAGCTCCATTATTTGAAAAAATTTTAAAT
>USQS01000069.1 GCA_900556865.1 uncultured Clostridium sp.
TGCATACATAACCTGTGGTAATGTTTTCATTATATTTTCTAGAGTAATATTTATATCTATTTGCATATATTCAACCAATTTTTCCATCATTTCTGTAAGATCTGTTTGCATACCAATCTTTAACATTTCTGTTATCATTGAAGACGCAAGACCTGACCTTTCAAAAGGAGTTATCCATGACTCACCAATTAAAATATTTTTTAGTGAGTTTTCAATTATTGATAGCATAACATAGTTGTTTACAACATTTTTACTTACGTCTAAAGCTTCTTGTATTCTCATACCATTTCTTAAATTTAATAGCATTGCCTTCATAAGTCTTGAAAAATCTAAAGAAAATATTAGCTTTCCAAATATTGGCATAGTATATTTAAAATAATGAAATTTATACTTTCCTTTTGGTGTTTGAATATATGCAATAATTATTGTAACAATGGCAGCTATAATAATCGTCGGTATCTGCCAATGAGCAATCATACCATTTACTACGCCTTGAAACCATAAGGTTATTTTAGGCAAAGTTGACTTTGTTCCAACTTCAGCAAAAACACTTTGTATTTGTGGTATTGCAAACAATGTTCCAACAAATAACATTACAATTAATAAAACAAACTGTACTATATTTGGTATAAGTATTGTTTTTAATTTTCTATTAATTTTTGCTGTATCATCTAAATATTCTACTGCTTGAAGTAATGCGTTTTCTAATGAACCTGAAAGCTCTCCAACTCTTATCATGTTTATATATATATATGGAAAAATATTTGAATAATACTCCATTGTTTTATACATATAATCTCCAGCTTCAACACCTGCTAAAATGTCTTCTAAAATTCCAACCAAAGTTAAGTTCTCTGTACTATCAATAATTGTAGATAAAGCATGTACATTATTAAAATTAGCTTTTTTTAGCAAGTAAAAATTTTGCGTAAAAATTGATATATCTCTTTCAGTAACTTTCTCTTGTGTTCCTAAATACGTATTTATTTTATCTTTTACTGAAAGTCTTCTTCTATTATCATTAGAAATTACTGTTGTATTAACATTTTCCAAAACTTCTTGAATATTAGAAACATTTCTTCTCTTTTTTACAGTTGCTTTTCTTTTTGTTGCAGTTTGAGTTATAGAAATAGGATATAAACCATTTGCCTTTAATTTTTTTATTAATGTAATTCTATTTCCTTCTTCTACTCTATTTTTAACTATTCGACCGTCCTCTGTTGCAGCTCTATAGTTAAATGTTGACATTTAGTGCCTCCTTAATATTAATAATAATTATTTATATTATTAATCATATTATTTTTATTATCATTTTTAAGTTTTAATTGCATTATAGTTCTGTTTAAAATTTCAATATTTTTTTCTTCTATCTGTGCCTTTGCTTGTTCTAAAGTAATTTTATCTTCCACAAATAATTTTGCAAGTGAATTTATTAGCCCAATGCTTCCTTTATCTGACGCACTTTGAATTGCGTCTTCAATTTCAGAAACACTTATTTTTTCTTTTCTAATAATTCCTGATACAATATTATCTACAACCATAACTTCAGGAACTAATACTAATTTTCCATCTATTCCTGGCAATAATCTTTGTGAAACCACAAGTTTTAATATTGCAGACAACATATATTTTATTTGTGCTTGGTCCCTAACTTCATAAAAATTTATCATTCTATCAATTGTTTCAGCACAAGATTTAGTATGAAGAGTTCCTATTACTAGGTGTCCAGATTCTGCCATTTCTATTCCTGCTTCCATTGTAACTTTATCTCTTATCTCTCCTATTACAAGAATATCGCAGTCTTCTCTTAAAGAGTTTTTAACACCATCACTAAAACTTAATATATCTTTTCCCAGTCCAACTTCTTTTTGTACAATTAATGATTTTTTAGAATGATGTTTATATTCTACAGGATTTTCAAGTGTTAAAATTTTTCTATTTTGATTTTCATTTATATCATTTATTAAAGCATTTAGTGTTGTTGTTTTACCAGAGTTTGTTTTTCCTGTAACCAAAATTAGCCCTTGTGGTTGATATGTCATTCTTCTTACAATATCTGGTACGCCCAGTTCATCATAAGATGGCAATGTATTTTTTATAATTCTTAATGTTGCAATAGGTATTCCATCAGATGATGAAATATTTACCCTAAAACGAAGTCCAGCATGTTGATACACAGTATCTAGCTTTCTAGTTTCTTTATAAATTTCATCTGCTTGAATGTTTCCTTTTATTAAATAATCATATATTTCATACATATCATCTTCTTCTAAAACATTGCTTTTTTCAACTTCTACCAAGTTTCTTGCAATTCTAAGCATTGGTTTATTTCCACATATAAAATGTATATCTGAAGCATCTTTTTTTATAGCAACATCAAGCACTTTATTTATATCTATCATTTTATTCAACCCTTTCTATATGGTAATTGCTAAAAAGCTTTTTATACCTTTTAAATATTATTATAAATTAATAATTTTTTATTTAACTCACTCAAATTTGTATTACCATTTAAAACTTTATTTACACCATCAACAATTAAAGGTTTATAATCTTTTTCTAAAGCTACTCTTCTAATTTCAATACTTGATTTACCTTCCATTATTAATTGTTTTATATCATCATCTATATTTAAAACTTCAAAAATTCCAATTCTATCATAATATCCTGAATTATAACATTTTTCGCATCCAACGGCATCAAAAGTTGTTTTACCTTCTAAATCGAACTTAGTATTATATTTTTCCCCAATTTTTTGAATTACTTCTTTTTCAAAATCTGTGTATTCTCTTTCTCTTTTGCAATGTGGGCAGATTCTTCTAAGTAATCTTTGTGAAATTGTAGTTCCAACAGTACTTGCAATATCATAATCTGTTAATTTCAATTTTCTTAATCTTGTAATAACTTCTACACTATCTATTGTATGTATTGTAGATAATACATAATGACCTGTTTGTCCTGCTTGTATTGCAATTTCTGCCGTTTCTCTATCTCTTATTTCTCCGTAGTAAAATAACATCTGGATCTTGTCTTAAAATTGTTCTTAAACTATCTGAAAAATTTGTATTTTTATCTATTTCAATTTGGTTTAATCCTGGAATTCTTATTTCTACTGGGTCTTCAATTGTAGTTATGTTTATATCATCACTTTTCAAATAATCTAATATACTATATAAAGTTGTTGTTTTACCTTCTCCTGTTGGAGCAGCCATTATTGTTATACTATTTTTTTTGTTTACTGCTCTATTTAACTCTTGCTCTCCATAAGGAAATCCTAATTCAAAAACATTTCTTATATCTGCCGTTTTTTTCAATAATCTTAAAACAAATTTTTCTCCATAAATATTTTTTTGTGAGGATACACGTATATTATAATTATCATATAACAAAATTCTACCATCTTGAGATTCTTGCTTTTCTTGGTGCATATTAGATATTGCTTTTAACCTACCTATCATTTGTTGTTGTTTTTGTTTATCTATATTTGCCATTACAAATAATCTGCCATCTATTCTATACCTTACTCTTACTGAATCTATTTGTGGCTCAATATGAATATCTGATGCTCTTTTTTCAATTGCAAGTTTTATTATATTGTCAATAAGTTCTGTTACAGAAATTGTTTCTTCTAAATCTTCTTTAGTTTCTACAACTTTTTCATCATATTTTGATAATTGCTCATCTATATTTGTTTCAAAAGCAAGATATGTTTCCATAACTAAACCTTGGTTTAACATAAGCATTCTTATAGCATTTATATTTGTTTTATTACCTGCAATATCAGCAAAAGCAACTTTTATTTTACCAGAATCTACTTCAAATGGAATTGCTTTATTTTTTTTCATCATATCTAAAGGTATATATTCCGTCTCTTCTAATTGAATTTTATCTTTCGTTAAATAAATTCCTCTTTGACCAATAATTTCACTAATATTTTCTATTAAAGTTTCAGGATCTGCCTCTTTTAAAATATATAAAATATCGCCAAGTCTTTTGTTTGGGTGTTCAACTTGATACTGTAAAGCTCTTTCTATGCTGTCTCCTGATACAATTCCTCTTCTTACTAATTCTATTCCTAAAGGTTGTTTTCTTTTACTTTCCATAATTAATTCAAATCCTTTCTTGTATTTATTTTATACCAAATTATATTCATTTGAAAATTCCTTATCTTGAATTCTAAATTTAATTGTCACTTTGTTTAAGTTACTGTCATAACTAAAAGGTACATCATTTTTTGTAACGTTTTTACACAAAAGCAAATTTTTTTCTACAGTATTATTGTTTATTTTCAAAAAATGTATTGTTTTGTCTTGAAGAATATATTGGTGTATTTCTCCATTTTTCAGCTTTATATGTAAATATGAGCTATTATTCCCATCATAAGAAAATATAAAATCTCTATTTTCTGAATTAATATCATTTACCAAAAAAGCTGTAAATTTTGCATATTCTTCTTCAGCAACATCTTCAATTGCAACATACTCTATATTATTATAAAAAAACTTTGTATATGTACCAATTATAGTTGTTACAATTAATAAACAAACTATATAAATAACTAATGATGTTAATGTTATTCCTTTTTCATTTTTCAAATTGAATTTCATATATCAAGCAATCCCTTCCATTATTTTTTTTCTATAACAGTACTAACTTTTATTTTTTTTGTTTCATTTCCAATTGGATATTCTACCTCTGTAGCAATAGTTTTAACAAGGTCTTTTTTTTCATCTGTAGAGCCATGGTTAGAAGTATATTCTTCAGTATCAATATATTTTGTAATAGTAACTTTTACTTTATATGATGTATTATTTTCATCTTTTAATGAAAACTCTCCATTTTGACTGTCATTAATACCAAACTTTTCATTTATTTTGTATGAAAAC
>USQS01000070.1 GCA_900556865.1 uncultured Clostridium sp.
TTAAATATAAGTCTTCTCCTTCAATTTTATACATCATAGCATCCATTTCTTCAAAACTCATAACACCTGTAACAACATTTGAACGAATCATATAAGGTGGGATACAATATGTAAATCCTTTATCTATCATAAAGTCTCTTGCATATGTTAAAACTGCAGAGTGAAGTCTTGCAACATCTCCAGTTAAGTAATAAAAACCATTTCCTGCAACTCTACGTGCACTATCTAAATCAAGTCCACCTAAACTTTCCATTATTTCTCCATGATAAGGAATTTCATAATCTGGGACAAATGGTTCGCCAAATTTCTGAATTTCAACATTTTTGCTATCATCTTCTCCTATTGGAACAGAATCATGAATTATGTTTGGAATTTTCATCATTCTTGCTTTTATTTCTTCTGCAAGTTCATCTTCTAAAGCTTCATTTTTTTCAAGTTTTTCATTTATTTCTTGAACTTTTTGTTTTATTTCTTCTGCGTGAATTTTTTCGCCAGATTTCATTAAATTTCCTATTTGTGCACTTAATGTTTTTCTTTCACTACGTAAATTATCTCCATTTAATTTTGCTTCACGATTTTTTTTATCAAGTTCTAACACTTCATCAACCAAAACAAGTTTATGATTTTGAAATTTTTTCTTGATATTCTCCTTAACTACATCTGGATTTTCCCTTAAAAATTTAATATCTATCATAAAATAAATCAGTCCTTTCTAATTAATATAAATATTATATAATAATTAGACTGATATATCAAGCTTTTTTCAATTTTTTAGTTTGTTCTCTAGATTTTTATAAAAAAATATGTTATTATATGGAATGTAACAAATCAAATTTTTAATTCTACGTAAAATTTATTCAATTAATCTGAAAATTAAAATTCGCGATTCGAGGTGATGGAATAGAAAGCTATTTATGATAGGAAGTGGAAAAGCTTATTAAGTTATCATAAATATAAAAATTTTCAATTATTAATAATATAGAAAGAAGGTATTGTTATGAAAAGAATAAAAGAAAGTGAACTAAACGAACACTTAAAAGAATTTCAAAATACAAATCTACAAATAGAATTTGAAAATGAAATTTCAGGAAAAATAGTAGTAGAAAATGGAACCGTTAATTTTAATAGAGAAGATGGATATATATATATAAATTATGATAAAGGAACATTAAAAATTAATACAACATTAGTTACAGGGTATGAAGTGGAAAAAAAATTATTTTCTATACAATTTGAAACTTTAATTATAAAAATAAAAAGGTTTTAAGCTTTTTTGCCTCTAGAAAGGGATGATATTAAATGAGTATAAGCAAAAATGAAGAATATGAAGTAGAAATAATAGATAATGGTTATAATGGAGAAGGAATAGCAAAGATAGATGGTTTTACAGTATTTGTGCCAAATGCAATAAAAGGTGAAGTGGTAAAAATTTTAATTGTAAAAGTATTATCTTCACATGCCTTTGGTAAAATTTTAGAAATTGAAAAAAAATCTAAATTTAGGCAAGAAATAGATTGTGCTACTTATAAAAGGTGTGGGGGATGTGATTTAAGACATATTAAATATGAACAAACATTGAAAATGAAGCAAAATGCTGTACAAGCTTTAGTAAATAAGACTTTAAAAAACAAAATAGAAGTTAAAGAAACTTTAGGAATGGAAAACCCATTTTTTTATAGAAATAAAGCTCAATATCCAGTAGGAGTTAATAAAGATAGAAAGCCTATAATAGGAGTTTTTGCAAATAGAACACATGAGGTTATTCCAATTAAAAATTGCTTAATTCAAAATCCTAAATCAGAGGCAATTGCAAAATTTATATTAGAATTTATAAAAGAAAAAAATATTAGTATTTATAATGAAAAAACAGGAAGAGGATTTTTTAGGCATATTGTAATTAAAGTAGGAATAAAAACAAATGAAATAATGTGCATATTTGTTATAAATGGAAAAAAATTTCCATATGAAGATGAATTAGTAGAAAAATTAAAGCAAAATTATCCAGAAATAAAAACAATTGTGAAAAATATAAACATGAAAAATACAAATGTAATTTTAGGGCAAGAAAACATTAATTTATATGGAAATGGCTATATTGAAGATGTTTTGGGGGAATATAAATTTAAAATTTCCCCATTATCATTTTACCAAGTAAACCCAAAACAAGCAGAAAAATTATATAATTTAGGAATTGAAATGGCTAAAGTTTCAAAAGAAGATACTGTATTTGATTTATATTGTGGAATTGGTACGATTTCTTTATTTATAGCAAAATATGCAAAAAAAGTATATGGGGTTGAAATTGTAGAACAGGCCATTAAAGACGCAAAACAAAATGCAAAAATTAATAATATAGAAAATGTTCAGTTTATAGCTGGTGACACAAAAATTGTTTTAGAAGATTTAATTTATAAAAAAGGAATTATTGCTGATATTGTCATTTTTGACCCACCAAGAAAAGGACTAGATAATAATAGCATTAATAATATTTTAAAAATAAAACCTAAAAAAATAGTTTACATTAGCTGTAACCCAGCAACATTGATTAGAGATTTAGCTTTGTTTGAGAAACTTTATGAGGTTAAAACAATTATTCCTGTAGATATGTTCCCTTTCACGAAGCATGTTGAATGTTGTGCGTTGCTATGTCTTAAGTAATCTTTGAAAGCGTTGATAACACTCACTTTTTTAAAAATAAAGTTTTTGAAAAAATAATAAAAATTTATAAAAAATAGTAAAAAATTAAAAAAATAAAGGTCTTAAATCACAAGGTGGTATGTGCTGGCTAGGTCAAAAAATATAAAAAAACTGTTTCTTTCTAAAGAGCAAAGTGCATTTGATGTACTTTGTTTTTTTGAAATATATGCTGATGTTTAAAATTAAAATTTAGTGGTATTATAGCATATAAATTTACATAAATCGACAAAATAGACATAAATTTACAATAATTTCTTGAAATTTATATAAAAATGAAATATAATATAAAAATTAGAAAGGTAGATTAAAATTTATGAAGAGATTTAAACAAAGTGAAACAGATGAATTAGCTGAGATACTAAAAAATGATGGCGTAATAAGTGTACCTACAGATACAGTTTATGGGGTATGTGCTCGCATAAAATCAAAAAATGCATATAACAATTTGGTAACTGCAAAAAATCGTCCAAGTACAAAACCATTTCCTGTCATGTGCGCAAATGAAGAACAAATAAAAAGTGTTGCAATAGTAGATGAAAAGGCTGAAAAAATAATAAGAAATTTTATGCCAGGACCTATTACTTTAGTTTTGAAGAAAAAACCAGAAGTACCAGCTTATGTGAATAATGGTCTTGAAACTATTGCTGTTAGAATGGCTACATCAAAAGCACTGGAAGATTTAATAAAAAAAACAGAAAGTCCAATATTTATGAGTAGTGCGAATAAAAGTGGAGAACCAACATGTACCAATTTAGATGAAATAGAAAAATCATGTCCTACCATAGATGGAATGATGGAAGGGAAAGTTTTTTATTCAATGGGAAGTACGATTGTAGATTGTACATCTAAAAAAATTAAAATTTTGAGAAAAGGCCCAATTTCGTTTGAACTGATTAAAAAAGTTATAGATGAAATGTAAAGCGACAAATTACAATTTTATAGCAGATAATTAGTTGATAATTATCTGCTTTTATGATAGGAAAGGCTATTATTCCAAGAACAGAAGGTATGAAAGAATATATAGATTATTTTAAGTTTATTCTACTACTGGAGGAATAAAATTCTCAATGGCATTTCTTAATTTTGGATGATGAATCACAAAATGAATAGAAGGACTTTTGTTTTTAGAAATCATAACCCAATGCTTTTCCAAAATTAAAATTTGAATATTTTTAAATATATGATGATTATTAAAAGTTAATTTATAATTAGTGTTATTTTCAGAATATTCTTTCGTTAATTTCAAATGTTCTAAATAATCTTCATAAGTATAATAAATTTCAGTCTCAAAAAAGCTATCAGCAAGAAAAAGTGAAAGAGGAGATTTTATAAATTCTTCTTTAGAAATTTCTACTATTTCATCTTCAAATATATCTGTTTGTAATATATTATCAATAATTTCCTTTTGTTCCTGTATTGAGAACTGTATATTTTTAATATCTTCATTAGAAACCTTATTTCGTTTTAAAATTTTCATAAGCAATTCATCAGATATTGTATGAATAGGCAAAGAAGATAATATTCTTCTACGATTTCCCCTTACATTAATACTAGCTGTTATAAAAGAGCTATATAAATTTTTATTTTCCTTTTTATAAATTTCCATAAGAGGAGTAGCTTTATTTAATAAAATTTTCGATTTTGTTTTATAATATGAAATGTCATTTTTATTAGTAGTTAAAGTATATTTACCCTTATTATGATATCCGTTAATACATTCTCCAAAAAGTGCAACTGTACCAGATACATAATTGAAATGGCAATATATATTATCTTGTAATCCTTTAAAATAGTATGGAGAAACTTGTCCAGTCATATAGATTGGAATCCAACTTTCTAATCCTAACATCATTTCATTAAAAGGTCTATCAAGATTATGAATAATATTTAAGTGAAACCCTTTTTTTAAAGTCATTGCAATAGCAAACATCCACTTTTTGCCAAATTCTACATCTTGTGCCATATCCTCCATAGGCATATCACTACACATAAAAATAGGTTCACTATTTTTAGATAAAACAGTAGCTTTAAAAAAGTCTAATTCACCCTTTTTCATTTCTTCTATGCCATAATATGTTTTAGATATAGTCTTATAAAAAGGGACAAAAGGAACTTTCATTTCATCAAAATGTATAGCTTTTATATACTCATTTAAATCAAATTTAT
>USQS01000071.1 GCA_900556865.1 uncultured Clostridium sp.
TGAAACAAGTTAGAAAAATAGCAATTTTAATATTTATTCCAGTTAATGGATTTTTAAGTTTACCACATATTGCGAACATTAAAGTAGAAGTTGAAAAAGGGAATTATGAACAAGAAAAACTAAAAAGAAAAATAATAATATTTGGAATAGTTTGGCTTATTTTAATTATATTTGAAATAATATATTTAAAAGATTTTCAAAATGGAATAATTCAAATTTTAAATAAAAATAAATAGAAAAGCTATTCATAAAGCAAGAAGAAAGGGATTTTTATGAAACCAAAAGTAATAGTAATTGTTGGACCAACAGCTTCTGGCAAAACAGCATTATCAATAGAACTTGCAAAAAAAATAGATGGAGAAATAATTTCGTGTGATTCCATGCAAATTTATAAAGATATGAATATAGGTTCAGCAAAACCAACTATAGAGGAAATGCAAGGAATAAAGCATTATATGATAGATATAGCAGAGCCAACTGAAAGATTTAGTGTGGCAGAATATAAAAAAAGGTCGGAAGAAGCAATTGAGAAAATTTTACAAAAAGGAAAAGTTCCTATCATAGTTGGTGGAACAGGGCTTTATGCAAATAGTCTTATCTATAATATTGAATATAATGAAATTATGCTAGATGAAGAATATAGGAAAAATTTAATGAAAATTGCAGAAACTGAAGTTGGATTAGCTACTTTGTATGAAAAGGCAAGAATAATTGATCCAGCGGCAATGGAAAAAATTAGCTCAAATGACAAAAAAAGAATAATAAGAGTATTAGAAATAAAACATTCGACAGGAAAAAACAAAACAGAGCTAGAACTAGAATCTAGAAAAAATGAAGTGAAATATGAGTATAAAGTATTTGCAATAAATATGCCTAGGGAAATTCTTTATGATAGAATAAATAAAAGAGTTGATATTATGATTGAAAATGGATTAATAGATGAAGTTGAAAATATAATAGAAAAATATAAAGAATTTCCTACAGCTATGCAAGCTATTGGGTATAAAGAAATTGTTATGTATTTAAAAGGAGAATTAACTAAACAAGAGGCTATAGAAAAAATTAAGCAAGAGTCAAGAAGATATGCAAAACGTCAAATAACATGGTTTAAAAAAATAGAAAATATAAAATGGATTGATGGCTTAAAAGATAAAGATGAAAATATAAAATTTATTCAAGATGTGATTTTTGCTTTAAAAAAGGAATGTGATTAAATTTGGATAAGATAATAGATTTTAATGAATTTAAAAATAGAAAACTGAAAAAAAGAAATTTAATATATTTAGTTTTTGCAGTAATTTTAATATATATTTTTTATTCTATTTTTTTACTTGTGAGAACACCAAATGAAACAGTAACAGTTGAAAAGGGAACTTTAACTCTTGAAGAATCTGCAACAGGTTATGTTATAAGAGATGAAGTGGTTTTAAAAGGTAATAATTATAAAAATGGGCTAACAGCTATAATTTCAGAAGGAGAAAGAGCCCACAAAGGACAAACAATATTTAGATATAGTAGTAGTAATGAAGAACAATTAAAAAAACAAATAGAAGATGTAAATTTAAAAATACAAGAAGCACTTGCTAAACAACCAATAATTCCTTCAACAGATATTAAAAATTTAGACAAAAAAATAGATGAAAAAAATGAAGAATTAAGGAATTTAACAGATATACAGCAAATTGCGGAGTTTAAAAAACAAATTCAGGAAACGGTTGAAAAAAAGGCTAAAATTTCTGGGGAATTAAGTCAAAGAGGTTCTTACATAAAAGAGTTAACAAACCAAAAAGAATCTTATGAAAAACAATTAACTGAAGGGTCTGAATATATTACCGCACCAGAGGCAGGAGTAGTATCTTATAGAGTAGATGGACTAGAAAGTGTGCTTACTCCTGAAGATTTTAGCAATATTACAGAAGAAAAATTAAATGCATTAGATTTAAAAACGGGAAAAATTGTTTCAACTTCTCAAGAACAGGGAAAGATTGTTGATAATTTTGATTGCTATCTAGGTGCAATATTAAATAGTGAGGCTGCAAAAAATGCTAAAATAGGCGATAAAGTAACAATTACATTATCTAGTGGAAATGAAATTACATCAGAAATAAAATATATTGCTAACCAAGAAAGTGGAAAGATATTAGTAATATTTGATTTAAAAACATTAACTACAGAATTAACACAGTATAGGAAAATTTCTTTTAATATTACATGGTGGAGTTTTTCTGGACTTAAAGTACCAACTAGTTCAATCGCAGAAGATGAAAAAGGATTGAAATATGTTATAAAGAAAAAGAGTTCGGGAGACCAAAAAGTGTTGATAAAAGAACTTAAAAGAAATGAAAAATATTCTATAATTAGTACATATAAAAATGAAGAATTAGCAGAGTTAGGAATTGATATTGCAACATATAGTAAAATTTCTCAATATGATAATATTTCACTTTATCCTAATTTAAATAAGGTTAAGTAAAAGAAATATTACAAAAATATTACAAAAATATTAAAATTATATTACAAAACATAAAAATGTATTGACAATTTAAAAAAAATGTAAGATACTATTTTTATAATTGAATAAAAACGAAAAGGTTTTAGGAGGGTAAAAAATGTCAAGTGCAATAATGAGCAAAGTTTGGAATTTATTTGGAATGGATCAGGCAGAAAATGACGAATTAGAAGATGAAGATGTATATGACTATGATTATGATGAAGAGCCTGCAGAGGAAAAGAAAAGTTTTATAAAGAAAAATAATAGTAAAGTGGTTTCAATGCCACAAAACCAATCTATAAGAATGGTAATATCACAACCTACAACTTTTGAACAATCTGAAGAGATATGTGGATTTTTAAAAGAAAAAAAATCTGTAATAGTAAATTTAGAATATGTTAATAAAGATGTAGCAAGACGTATAGTGGATTTTATAAGTGGAGGAGTATATGCTTTAGATGCTCATATTCAAAAAGTATCTAATTCAATATTTTTAATTGCACCTATAAATTATGAAATAACAAATGAAATGGCAAGAGAAGAAATAAAAAATAAATTATCTGTTTCTTGGTTAAATAAAAATAATATTAACTAAACAAGGGGGCTAAAACTATGCTTACACCGCTAGACATTGAAAATAAAAAATTCGCTAAACAAATGATGAATGGTTATAGTGTTGAAGAAGTCGACGATTTTTTAGATGAAATTGGAGTAGATTATGCCAAAAAACAAAAAGAAGTAAATGAAGCAAATAGAGCAGTTGAAGAAATGAAAGCTAGTTTAGAACATTATAAAAGTATAGAAGGTACTCTTCAAAACACTTTATTAATGGCACAATCTACAGCAGAAGAGGTTCAAAATGTTGCGAAGCAAAAGGCAGAACAAATAATTAATGAAGCAAAAGCTATTGGACAAAAAGAGGCAGATTCTTTAAGTAGCCAAATAACATTAAAAAAGAAAGAATTAGAAGATTTACAAAAGCAGTTTGATATTTATAAAGCTAAGATGGAATCTTTATTAATTTCACAATTGGAACTAATAAAAGAAGTAAATAAAGATAATTAATACTTTATAAGAGGCTATTTCATTTTTTTGAAATAGTCTTTTGAAAGTATTGGAAAAAACTTGAAATTGTAACAAAAATGTAATATTTCTGTAATGTAAATGTAAAGTTTTTTTTTTTGATTTTTCTTGTAGTTTTTTGTACTCTGGTGTATAATAAATTATGTAAAAAGTACGATAAAATAATAACAAAGGAGGGAAGTTTACAATGTCTAAATCTGGCATAGTAAATGTAAGAATGGTAATTACAGAAGAAAAAATTATTTCAAATATAGATAAAGTGCAAAAATTAATAAATCCTAACAACAAAAAACAAATTATCCAGTTAGAAGAGGATTCTTATTTTAAAGATTTAGTTGAATCTATAAAAACATATTTAATAGAATATCCTAAAAAGAAAAATTTCCCTATTAATGTATATAATGCAGCATATTCGCTTGTTGAATTTGCTATAAATCAATTTGAGGAAAATACTAAAAAAATAGAAGAATTAATTAGGCAAAGAGAAGAAAATATTGCATTAGGGGGAACTTTAAAGGAATTAATAGAAGTAGTAGATGAAAAACAAGAAGACTGGAAAGAACAAATAGAAAAGGCAGAAAATAAATTTCCAGAAGATGTTATAGAAGCTTTAAATGTCGTTGGAAGATGTAAGGGAAAAACATCTCAAAAATATTCTGATTCTATGAAACTTTTGAAAGCTAGAGTTAATAATTTGGAAACTAATTTGCATATTGAAATAGATATGGAAAGATTAGAAGATAGTTCAAAAGCTCTTAGCTTTATAGGAATAGAAGTTTCTGATGCTTTAAAATTAATACCTACACCTGAAGAAAAAGTTGAAGCTATAGCTAAAGAAGAAGAGCAAAAACAGGTTGTTCAAAAAGCTGAAGTTAAAACAAAGAAAAAGGAAAAGGTTAAAAATAATATTCTTGCAGTTGAAGAAAAAGAAGCAGAAGAAGTTCAAAATGAAGCTATTCAAGAACAAGTTGATAATTATGAAGCAGAAACAACATTTAATGCAAAACCATCATTCTGGCAAAGATTTAAAAATAGTAAAGTTGTTAGAGCTGTAACATATGTATTTAGAATTAAAATTAGAATTGAATTACCAAGTAATGCGCTTCCTGAAGGAAGAGGAGATAATAATTAAAAAGGAAGAAAAACTCTTCCTTTTTAATTTTATGACAAATAAAATTAAAAAAACTATTGACAAAGATGAGGCAAAAATATATACTAAACATGTTAATAAAATTGCAAAATAAAAAGTTAATAAT
>USQS01000072.1 GCA_900556865.1 uncultured Clostridium sp.
CCGTTAAAAGCTAAATAAGGTTAATAAATAATATTAATAGATTTATTAGCAAAATTAGGTGGTACCACGGAAAACTCAATTCGTCCTAAATATAGGGAGAATTGGGTTTTTTACATATAAAAAATTAAAAGGAGGATTTTTATGTTAAAAGAAAGCATTGAAAAAATTAAAGAAAAATCAATTAAGGACATAAAAGAATTAAAAGATTCTAAAGCTTTAGAAGAATTAAGAATAAAATATTTAGGAAAAAAGGGAGAGCTTACAGCAGTATTAAGAGGAATGAAAGATTTAGCTCCAGAAGAAAGACCAATAATAGGAAATTTAGTAAATGAAGTAAGAGATAATTTAGAAGAGTTAATATCTAAAAGACAAGAAGAATTTAAAAAAGAAGAACTAAATAAAAGACTTGAAAATGAAAAAATAGATATAACACTTCCAAGTAGCAAGCTAAAAAGAGGAAGCATACATCCTTTAAATAGAATAATAGAAGATATGGAGGATTTATTTGTATCTATGGGATATGATGTTGTAGTTGGTCCAGAATTAGAAACAGACGAGTTTTGCTTTGAAAGATTAAATTTACCAAAAGGACACCCAGCAAGAGATATGCAAGATAGTTTTTACATTACAGATGAATATTTATTAAGAACACAAACATCATCAGTTCAAGCAAGGACTATGCTTGCAAATGAAGAAAAAAGCCCAATTAGAATGATTACATGTGGTAAAACATACCGTAGGGAAGACGACGCAACACATTCACATCAATTTAACCAAATTGAAGGGCTTGTTATAGATAAAAAAGAAAGAAATGTATCATTAGCAGATTTAAAAGGGACTTTAGAAATTTTTGTTAAAAAAATAATTGGGGCAAATTTAGAACTAAGGTTTAGACCAAGCTATTTCCCTTTTACAGAGCCTTCTTATGAGGTAGATGTTACATGTTTTAAATGTGGTGGAAAAGGCTGCAATCTATGCAAACAAACAGGTTGGATAGAAGTTTTAGGTTCAGGAATTGTACATCCAAATGTATTAAAAATGAATGGATATGACCCAGAAAAATATTCTGGTTTTGCCTTTGGAACAGGAATAGATAGGCTAGCTATGTTTAGATATGGAATAACAGATATGAGATATTTATATACAAATGACATTAGATTTTTAAATCAATTTGATAGAAAGGATGAAGATTAATGAGATTAAGTTTAAATTTTGTAAAAGACTATGTGGATATAGATGAAAATATAGATGTTAAAGAATTAGCAGAAAAAATGACTGCTGTTGGAAATGAATATGATGAAGCAACTAGCCTTGTAAATGCTACAAATTTGGTTGTAGGAGAAGTTTTAACTTGCCAAATGCATCCAGATTCTGACCATTTACATCTTTGTGAAGTTAATATAGGAGAAGAAGTACTTAACATTGTTTGTGGTGCACCTAATGTAAGAACTGGTCTAAAGGTTATTGTTGCAAAAGTTGGTGCTGAATTACCAGATGGGGTAAAAATAAAAAAAGGTTTAATAAGAGGACAAGAATCAAATGGTATGTTATGCAGTTTGTATGAAATAGGAATTGATAAAAAATATTTATCTGAACAAGATAAAAATGGTATTTGTGAGTTACCTTCAAATGCTAAACCAGGGGATGACCCTATAAAAGTTTTAGGTTTAGATGATAAAATAATAGATTTTGAGTTAACAGCTAACAGAGGAGATTTATTAAGTATTTTAGGTATGGCATATGAAATTTCTAGTATTTATAATAAAGAAGTTCGTGTTCCAGATTTAAAACATAATGAAATAGAAGAAGATGTTAATAACGAATTCAATCTTAATATTGAAACAGAAAATTGTAGTTTGTTTTTAGCAAAAAAAGTAAAAGATATTGTAATAAAAGAAAGTCCAGATTTTATTAAAAATAGATTAATAGCATGTGGAATAAGACCAATTAATAATGTTGTAGATATTAGTAATTATGTTATGTTAGAGCTTGGGCAACCATTACACTTTTATGATTCAGATAATTTAGGAGATACAATTTTAGTAAGAATGGCTAAAAATGGGGAAGAGCTTGTTACTTTAGATTCTACAAAAAGAATTTTAAATGAAAATGACATTGTAATTACAAATGGAAAAGAAGTTGTTGGTTTAGCAGGTGTTATGGGTGGAATAAACACAGAAGTTGAAAATACAACAAAAAATGTTTTAATAGAGGCAGCAATTTTTGATTCTGTAAAAGTAAGAAAAACTTCAAACAAGATTTTAAGAAGTGAAGCAAGTAATAGGTTCGAAAAGGGATTAGATCCAAATAGAACATACATGGCAATTGAAAGAGCTTGCAGACTTCTAGAAAAATACGCAAATGCAAAAGTTGAAAAGGGAACTGCCATATATGATAAAACAGAAAATAAAGAGAAAAAAATAAAAATAGAATATGAATATATAAATAATGTTTTAGGAACTAATATTTCAAAAAAAGATATAGTAGATGTATTTAAAAGACTAAAATTTGAAACTGATGAAAAAGAAAATGATGTTTTAGTTACTGTACCAACAAGAAGAAGAGATATTTCAATTAAGGAAGATTTAGTTGAAGAAGTAGGAAGAATTTATGGAGTAGATAAAATTGAAGGAAAACTTCCAATGGTACAAATGAAAATGGGAAGTGTAGATAAAACTATAAGAAAAATTAGGCATAAAATGTGTGATTTAGGTCTTAATGAAACTTTAACATATGTATTAATAAATGACAAAGATGTAAAAAAATTCACAACAGATAAGTTTGAGGAGTTAAAATTACTTGACCCAATAACTGAGGAAAGAAATACTTTAAGATATAGTTTAATACCTTCACTATATAAGGTTTATGAATATAATAAAGCTCGTGAAAACAAAGATATTTGTTTATTTGAAATTGGAAAAGGCTTTTGGAAAAAAGAAGGTGTTTATGGAGAAAACCAAAAAATATGTGTATTAATGACGGGAAAATATTATAATAAAATTGGATTTAATAAACAAGTTGATTTTTATGATATAAAAGGTGTAACAGAAGAATTATTAGACTTTTTAGGCTATGGAGGAAGATATAGTTTTATTGTTCCAAATGAAATTCCAAAAGAATTACATCCAGGTCAAACAGCGAGTATAAATGTAAATAATGATATAGTTGGAATTGTTGGGAAAATTCATCCAGAAGTTGAAAATGAAGATGTTTATGTAATGGAAATAAATTTAGATAAATTATTAAATAAAAGAGTTGGAAAAATGAAATTTAAAGAAATATCTAAATTCCCTACAATAAAGAAAGATTTAGCAATTTTATTAGATAAAGACATTGCCTCAAAAGAGGTGGAACTAAAAATTAAGAAAAAAGCTGGTTCTTTATTACAAGAAATTAAAGTTTTTGATGTTTATGAAGAAAAGAATATAGATAAAAATAAAAGAAGTATTGCATATTCTTTAACATTTGGAAATGAAAAAAGAACTTTGAATGATGATGAAGTAAATAATATAATGGAAAATATTATATCAAGTTTAGAAAATAATGGAATAGAAATCAGAAAATAAAGAAGGAGCTAGAAAGGATATAATTAAATATGACAATAAGAGAACTATTAAATCAAGGAATAATAATGTTAAAAAATGAGAAAATTGATTCTCCTAAAACAAAAGCTAGATTAATTTTAGAATCCACATTAAATAAGTCTAGAGAGTATTTAATTATTTATGATAAAAATGAAGTGACTTCTGCTCAAAGGGATAATTATATAAAGAAAATAAAAAGAGTTATTTTAGGAGAGCCTGTTCAATATATTACAGGGTTGCAGGAATTTATGAAATTAAATTTTTTTGTTACCAAAGATGTGTTAATTCCGAGACAGGATACAGAAGTTTTAGTAGAAGAGGTAATAAAAATCGCAAAAGATATACCAAACCCTGTAATATTAG
>USQS01000073.1 GCA_900556865.1 uncultured Clostridium sp.
TCTGCATCTTCAGATTTATTTGAAATAATAATATAAAAATTTTTGCTTGATGAATTTTTTATAGAATTAAAATTTTGAATAAAATTAAAATAATCTTTTGCTATTTCATTTAAATATTCTTTGTTTTCTTTTTTTAAATTATTTTTAATATTTTCAATATTTTTATCTAAATTTTGTTTACAACTTTGAATTAAAATTTGAATATCAAAATTACAAGTTTTAAGAAAAATTTTATAAGAATTTAAAATAGCTTCTTTCTCTAAATTAGATTTTAAATTAAAATTTATTGGATTAATTTTTATTATTTTTATATATTTTTTATTTTTTAATTTTACAATTCCATTATTGTATATTTTATCTATTGGTAACCAATCTTGAGTATTAATATTTTTTTCCATAAATCTCCTTTCACAAATTATTATACAATAAATTTAAAAAAAGTCAAGAAAAATCGTTCGTCAAAATTCGACAAATATTACATTTCACACTCAAAATTTAACTAAAAATAATTAATAAACCGTAAATTGTAATTACAAATTTATAATAACTCCAAAACCTATATAAATTTAATTTACTTTATTTTTAAATAATTTCATTATCTTATAAAATAAAGATAAAAAAAATTTTTTATTTTTTGTATATTATTTTTAATTTTGCACATAATACTTTTAGTAAGGTTAATAACAGTTGTTCAAAGAAGATATTTAGATTAATTATGTTTAGTTTAAATATTTTTGAGCAAAGATGTATAAGAGTTTTATTTTTAGATTTTTATATGTCGGCGATAAGAATATATTATTTGCAGGCAAGCTATGTAGCTACATGGTTACAATGTATGTACTATATTCGAGATAAGATTATATTTATATTTCCTAATGGTTTTTAGTAATCCTTTAAGGATGAATTAAGTTATTAAAAGTGTATTTATAGTTGAGCAACTGATCAATATTTTTGGTTTATAGCTTATTTATGCAGTAATGCATATTAGGTTAAAAAATTAGGAATATTGGTTTTCGTATAGATTGTTATTAGCTTTACCGTAACACAAAAATGCATATTGAAATTAATTCAATATGCATTTTGTGTTTTTATACATCAAGATTTTTAACATATTTAGCATTAGTTTGTATAAAATCTCTTCTTGGAGCAACCTCATCTCCCATAAGAATTGTAAAAGTTTCATCTGCTTTAATCGCATCATCCATTGTAACCTTAACTAAAATTCTACTTTCTGGATTCATTGTTGTTTCCCATAATTGTTCCGGATTCATTTCTCCTAAACCTTTATAACGTTGTAATCCCAATTGTTCCTTTGTTATACCTTTTTCTGCTAATTCTTTAAATGCAATTTCTAAATCTTCATCAGTATAACAATATCTATCTTCCATTCCTTTTTTAGATAATTTATATAATGGTGGTTGTGCTAAATAAACATTTCCATTTTCAATTAAAGGTCTCATATATCTAAAGAAGAAAGTTAAAAGTAAAGTTCTTATATGTGCACCATCAACATCCGCGTCAGCCATAATAATAACTTTTCCATATCTAATTTTTGTAACATCAAAATCCGCACCAATTCCTGCACCGATTGCAATAATAACAGGATTTAATTTTTCATTTCCATAAATTTTGTCTGCTCTTGCCTTTTCAACATTAAGCATTTTTCCCCATAATGGTAAAATTGCTTGATAACGTCTATCTCTTCCCTGTTTTGCACTTCCTCCTGCAGAATCTCCCTCAACAATGTAAACTTCACATTCTTCAGGTACTTTACTACTACAATCTGCAAGTTTTCCTGGAAGAGTTGTAGTTTCTAGTGCTGACTTCCTTCTAACTAATTCCCTAGCTTTTCTTGCAGCTTCCCTAGCTCTAGAAGCACTTATACATTTTTCTAGAACCGCTTTTGCCACATTAGGATTTTCCTCAAGAAAAGCTGACAATCCTTCATTTACCATACTCATTACAACTCCAGTAACTTCACTATTACCAAGTTTTGTTTTAGTTTGTCCTTCAAATTGTGCTTCTTTTAATTTAACGGATATAACCGCTGTTATTCCTTCTCTTATATCTTCTCCTTGAAGGTTTGAATCTTTTTCTTTTAAAATATTATGAGATCTTGCATAATCATTAAATACCTTTGTTAATGAACGCTTAAATCCCTCTAAATGAGTTCCTCCTTCAACTGTGCTAATATTATTTGCAAAAGAATAAATATTTTCTGAATATGATGTTGTATATTGAATAGCTATTTCAATTGGAATTTCTCCATCCTTTTCTATATAAATAGGTTTACTATTTATTTTTTCTTTATTTTTATTTAAGAATTCAACAAAAGAAATTAATCCACCCTCAAAACAAAAATCTGATTTTTTAACTTCCTCGCCTCTCTGGTCTTCTATTGTTATTCTCAAACCTTTTGTTAAAAATGCAATTTCTCTAAATCTCGTTTCTAAAGTGTCAAAATTATAATCTCTTGTTTCAAAAATAGTATCATCTGCTAAAAACCTAACTCTAGTTCCTGTTTCATTTGTTTCACCAATTTTTTTCAATGGTTCAACAGTTTTTCCTCTTTCAAATTTTATTTGATAAATACCTCCATCTCTTTTTACAGTAACCTCTGTCCATTCTGAAAGAGCATTAACAACAGAAGCACCAACACCATGAAGTCCTCCTGCAACTTTATATCCGCTATCTCCTCCAAATTTTCCACCAGCGTGTAATACCGTATAAACCGTTTCTACCGTAGATAATTTTGTTTTTGGGTGTACTTCTACAGGAATTCCTCTTCCATTATCTGTAACACTAATTACATTACCCTTTTCAATAACAATATTTATTTCTGTACAATATCCTGCTAGTGCTTCATCAACACCATTGTCCACTATTTCATAAACTAAATGGTGTAATCCTCTAACAGATGTACTACCTATATACATACCCGGTCTTTTTCTTACGGGATCAAGACCTTCAAGGACTTGTATTTGTTCAGCCCCATATTTATGATTATATTTTTCCATATACTTCGTCTTCCCTTCTTGAATAAATTACACTATATATAATAATTGTAATTCTAAAATTTGTCAAATGTTTTTTAAAAAACTTGTCCATTTTTTACATTAAAAATTTTTGTTTCACTATTTTTTTCTAATATTTTATCTGTGCATGTAACAATAACTTGTGTATCTTTAATATTATTTAAAAAATTATTTCTTCTTTTTTCATCTAGTTCAGACATAAAATCATCTAATAATAAAATTGGATTTTCCCCAATCTCTTCCTTAATTACTTGAAGCTCTGCTATTTTTAAAGATAGCATAGAGGTTCTATGTTGTCCTTGAGAACCATAAATATTTACCAAAATATTATTTAAAAAAATTCTAAAATCATCTCTATGAATTCCTTTTGTAGTATAACCTTTTATAATATCTAATTTTCTTCTTTCTTTTAAATTTTTTCTAAATTCATTTTTATCCAAACATTGCGTTATATATTCAATATTTATTTCTTCTAAATCTCCAGTAATATTATAATGAATATTTTTTATTTTTTCTTTTATTTTTTCTATAAAAATTTTTCTGTAATTCGCAATAATATTTCCATATTCAATTAATTGTTCATCCCAAATTTCTAATAAATCTTCTTTAGCATTTTCAATTTTTATTTTTTTTAAATAATTATTTCTTTCATCTAAAGCTTTTTTATAAAATGAATATGTGTGCATATATTTAGGTCTTAATTGACTTATCATAATATCTAAAAATTTTCTTCTATTTTCTGGTCCACCTTTCAAAATATTTATATCGTCC
>USQS01000074.1 GCA_900556865.1 uncultured Clostridium sp.
AGCCTTGATTGGAATATATCCTAAAATAAATATAAAAAAAATAAATGATATTATTGATGATATTCCTTGTATTACTGATGTAAGAAAAAAATTCTATAAAATTATAATAAAATATAAATATGAAGATATTTTAAAAGTAGGATATAAAAAAATAATAAAATACACCAACAATCCCTTAAACTAATTATGGTTAAGGGATTGTTTTATTATAAAAAGATGTATAAAGGTTGAAAAATTCTTTTCTAACTGATTTATGTTTTGAGAAAGGAATGTGATTAAAATGGATATTAAAGAAAAATTTATGAAAGTGGCATTAAAAGAAGCAAAAAAAGCTTGTGAAAAATTAGAAGTACCAGTTGGTGCAGTAATTGTTAAAGATGGAAAAATAATTGCAAAAGCACATAATCAAAAAGAAACAAAATTTGATACTACGAAACATGCTGAAATTTTGGCAATACAAAAAGCAAGTAAAAAGCTTGGAGCGTGGCGTTTGTTAGACTGTGAAATGTATGTTACATTAGAACCTTGTCCAATGTGTGCGGGAGCAATAATTAATTCTAGAATAAAAAAAGTATATATAGGTGCAAGTGATGAAAAAACTGGAGCTGTAGGGTCTAAACTGAATTTATTTTCAGATTATAAATTTAATCATGAAGTAGATTATGAAAAAGGCATTTTAGAAGAAGAGGCGAGAAATATTTTACAACAATTTTTTAAAGAATTAAGAATAGCAAAGAAATAATTATTAAATTTTAATATTGATATTTGAAGAATGGATGTGGTTAATGATGGGGCAAAGATTAAGTAAAAAAATATTTCATGTTTGTATGATTTTTGTAATTATTGTTATTATTGGGTTTATAGCTGTAATGGTTATGCTTAATTATGGTGAAAAAGGGGAAACGGACATGCCTTTTAGTATATCAAAAATTGCTATAATATCCACTGTTAATGGAGAAGATGTGGAAGATGTGCAAAATAAATGGAATTTTAATGTTACACAAAATAATGATATATACATTTATATTGATAAAAATGAAAAACATAAAAAACAAGAGATTATTTCTTCTGTTGTTTTAGATAATTTTAAAGTTAAGCTAGCTCCTGAATGTGGAAAAATTAATTTTTACAAACCATCGTTAAATGACAATTCGTTGTTTAAAAATTCAGATGAAAACGTTGCAGAAAAAATTGAATTTAAGGGAGAAAAAACAACAGATATGAGAAATTTACAAATTTCTAATCAAGGGGGAACAATTGCGTTTAGAACTAGTAATTTGGAGTTGGGAAATTATATTTCAAATGATGAAGAACAAGTGAACCATAATGAATTATTAAAAAAAATGAACATAGATGAAAATAATTTAAAATATCAAATTTCTTTAGATGTTACATTAAATTTAAATTCAGGCACGGTTTTTAAGGCAGAGCAAATAACTATTGAATTACCTATAGAAAACGTGGTTGATTTAGGCACAGTGGGAAAAGAAATTACAGATATGAATACGATTAGATTTAAAAGAATAGAAAATTAAATAAAATATGTAAAAAATTAAAACATTTGCGGAGAAATATAAAAAAGTACTAATTTAAAACATGGGAGGAATTAAGTTTTATGGGATTAAGAATTGTTTATGGAAAAGCGGGTGTGGGAAAGAGCAATTTTATTTTTGAAGAAATTAGTAACAAAATAAAAAATAATGAAAAAAACAAGATATATATAATTACACCAGAGCAATTTTCTTTTACGGCAGAGAAGAAATTAATGAAAAATAAAAAATCTGTGATAAATGCAGAAGTTATAACATTTAACAGAATGGCATATAGAGTTCAGAATGAAATAGGGGGAATAATTAACAACAATTTAACAAAATGTGGAAAAGCTATGCTTATTTATTCAATTTTGCAAAATGAAAAATCGGAATTTAATTTATTAAATAAATCGGATGAAAATATAAATTTGGCAATGAGGACAATTTCTGAATTTAAAAAAAATAAAATAGAAATTCAAGATTTAAAAAATGAATTGAAAAATGTTAAAGATAATTATTTAAAAATGAAATTACAAGATATGATATTAATTTATGAAAAATTTGATTCAAAAATAAGAGATAAATATATTGATGAAACAGATTTATTAACAAATTTATATAAAAATATAGATAAGACGGACTTATTTAATAATTCATATTTTTATATTGACGAATTTGTTGGCTTTACAAAACAAGAATTAGAAATAATAAAGAAGTTATTATTAATTTCTAAAAATGTTACAATTACATTTTGTTTAGATAATTTAGATTTAAATACAAATCCAGATACAGATGTTTTTTACCCAAATAAAGTAACATTAAAAAAAATATTAAGATTGTTAGAAAAAGATGAAAAAATAGAAAGTGTTAATTTAGAAAAAAATTATAGATTTAAGAATGATGAATTAATTTTTTTAGAAAAATATTTATATAATAATAAAATAAAAAAATATGAAAATGAAATAAAAAATATAAATTTATTTTTATCTAAAAATCGATATACGGAAATTGAATTTGTGGCAAAAAATATAATTAATTTAGTAAAAAAAGAAAACTACAAATTTAATGAAATTGCAGTTATTACAAAAAATTTAAATTCTTATTCTGCACTTTTTAAATCTATTTTTTCAAAATATGATATTCCTGTTTTTATAGATGAAAAAAAAGATTTAACTCAAAATATGTTTATAAGATATATTTTAAGCATATTAGAAATAATAATTAAAAATTATTCATATGAATCGGTTTTTAATTATTTAAAAATTAATTTTATAGAAATTGATGAAGAAGATATTTTTAAATTAGAAAAATATTGTATTAAATATGGGATAAAAAACCGTCAATTTAAAAAAGATTTTATTTATGGAATTAATGAAAAAAATAAAAATGAAATTAATTATTTAAATGAAATTAGAAAAAAAATAATTAATCCAATAATTATTTTGGAAAATAAAATAAATAAAAAACAAAATGCAGAATTAATTTTAAAAGAATTTTATTTATTTTTACAAGAACAAAAAATAGAAGAAAAAATAAATAGTAAAATAAATAATTTAGAAGAAAATAAATTAGAGTTAAGTAAAGAATATAAATTGAGTTATGAAATTATAATAAATATTTTTGATGAAATTTTTAATATATTTAAAGAAGAAAAAATAACATTAGATAATTTTTATAAGATATTAAAAACAGGTTTAAACAATAGTAGTCTTGGAAAAATACCATCGGCTCAAGATGGTGTAACCGTAGGGGATACAGAAAGAAGTAGAACACATAAGGTTAAAGCAATATTTATTATAGGACTAAATGATGGCGTTTTTCCAAGTGTAAAAAATTCAGAAGGATTTTTTAATGATGTAGATAGGAAATATTTAAAGGAAAATGGATTAGAAATTGCAAAAGGAACAATGGAAAATTTATATGATGATAATTTTAACATTTATAAAGCTTTTACAACAGCAGAAGAAAAATTATTTTTATCATATGCAGGAACAGATTTAGATGGAAAATCTTTAAGACCTTCTACATTAATCTTAAAAATAAAAAAAATATTTACTAATTTAAAAGAAAAGAGTGACATTATTGAAAATAATAATTATTTTGTTAGTGAAAAAGAAATTTACGAAAATTTAATTTTTAATATTAATAATTTTAATAATAAATTAGAAAATAATTTGGTTTTATTTTATAAATATTTTAAAGAAAATGAAAAATATAAAAAAATATTAAAAAATAATTTGGAATATATTAAATTTTTAAAAAAACC
>USQS01000075.1 GCA_900556865.1 uncultured Clostridium sp.
TGGTGGAATAAAGATGGGGCATGTAATTTAGAGCAAATCTGAAAATTAATCATGCCCACTTTGTTTTATTATATTGCACAGAAATTTGTGGAAACAAATTTCGCCCGAACAAAAACGCGGACTTTAAAATGTTTTAATAAGTTAATGTTATTAAGGTTCGCTTTTGTTCTATAAACTGTTTAGTGCAATTTCTATCATTTTGTTTAAATTTTTTTCTCTATCTTCTGGTGTTGCATGAAGTTTCTTAAATGTGGAATCTACAACAGTCATTAAACAAGAGGCATTTTTGCCTAATTTTTTTGCGTTATAAAATAATGCAAATGCTTCCATTTCAGAAGTTAAAGGGTTTAAGTCTTTAGGCAACCTAGATTTATAAGCTTCATTATTAATAATATATTCATCAAATACTTCTGAACATACTGTATTTCCGCAAATTAAATCATAATGTAGAGATTTTGCAGTATTTTTTATTTTTGTATTTAGTTCAATGCTAGAAGAAACTGTATGGCAATCTTCACTTGCAAATGTTAAAGCATAATTACTTTCTGTGTAAACATTTTTGGCTAAAACAATATCAAATAATTCTAATTCTGGCACAAGTGCACCACAAGAGCCTATTCTTATTATGTTTTCAACATCATAAAATTTAAAAAGCTCATATGAATATATTCCCATGCTTGGTATTCCCATACCTGAAGCCATAATTGTAATTTCTTTTCCTTTATATTTTCCTGTGAATGCAAAAATGCCTCTTACATCATTAACTAATTTATAGTTTTCTAAATATTTTTCTGCTATTAGTTTTGCTCTTTTTGGGTCTCCAGGCATTATAACATTTTTTGCAATTTCGCCTAGAGTTGCTTTATTATGTGGTGTAGACATGTTTTTTCACGCTCCTTTCTATTTTTATTTATTTTATACTATATGTATAAAAAATACAAGTGAATAATAAGGTATAACCTTGATTTTTTACCATAATTGTAGTAAAATTTAGTAGAATAGAAAGGAAAAACAGATTAAATATGAAAAATATAAAAAACTATAATCTTCCAGAATTAAAAGAAGAATTTGTTTCAATTGGGGAAAAGCCATTTAGGGCAGAACAAGTTTTTAAATGGATATATGAGCAAAATGCAACATCTTTTGATGAAATGACTAATTTATCTTTAGATTTAAGAGAAAAATTAAAAGAAAATTATACACTAAATACATTTAAAATTTTAAAAAAACAAAAATCAGCTGATGGTACAATTAAATATTTATTTGATGTTTTAGATGGGAATGGAGTTGAAACAGTTTTAATGAAATATCATCATGGATATAGCTTATGTGTTTCATCACAAATTGGGTGCAAAATGGGTTGTAAATTTTGTGCTTCAACAGGAATTCCATTTATAAGAAATTTAAGTTCAGGTGAAATTGTAGAAGAACTTTTAGCTGTTCAAAGAGATGAAAATATAAAAATATCAAATGTTGTATTTATGGGAATAGGAGAACCTTTAGACAATTATGAAAATGTAGTAAACGCCATTAGAATTTTAAACAACCAAAAAGGATTAAGCATAGGTGCAAGACACATTAGCATTTCAACAAGTGGGCTTGTTCCTAAAATATATAAATTGGCAGAAGAAAATATACAATGCACTTTATCAATATCGCTTCATGCTACAACAGATGAAAAAAGAAGTAGCATGATGCCAGTAAATAACAGATACAATATTCAAGAATTATTGCAAGCATGCAAAGACTATATTGCCAAAACAAACAGAAGAATATCTTTCGAATATGCTCTTGCTAAAGATAATAATGATAATTTAGAAGACGCAAAAAGGCTTGTTAAGCTTTTAAAAGGTATGTTATGCCATGTTAATTTAATACCTATAAATAAAATAGAAAATGGTAATTATACAAAAAGCTCAAATGAAAACATATTAAAATTTAGAGATTATTTAAATGACCATGGTATTGTTGCTACAGTTAGAAGAGAGCTAGGGTCAGATATTGATGCGGCATGCGGACAATTAAGAAGAAAAAGCTTGAAGTAAAAATTAATTTGTTGGACTAGACAATGGATGTATTTCCTAATTACTCCAGCTTTTTTCTAACTCAATTAGTTTCTTCATACTAAGTATAAAATTAATAAATTCACTAACAAAAACAGAAAGAATATAACCTTTTATTCCAAGTGCAGGTACAAAGAAAAATATAAAGCTAATACTAACAAGTAAATCCACAATATTTATAAACATGACATTTACTTGTGCATCTAATCCTTTTAATATACTATCAATAATAATATCCACATACATAAAAGGAATAAGTGGTGCAAAAATTTGTATATATTTACCAACAGCTAGATCGCTATAAATAAGAATACCAAGTTTATTGCCAAATACTAAAAAAAGTATGGTTAATATACTTGAAAATGCAAAAGCAAGTATTATTAGCCAAAAAGAATATTTTCGTATTTTGCTATATTCTTTTCTAACGTAATATGAAGAAAATTCTGGAATAAAAAGCCCAGATACAGCACCTAAAAAAATAGAAGGAAAGAAAATTATAGGCATTGCCATTCCGCTAATTGTTCCATATTCGGCTAAAGCTACTTCACAGTTTAAGCCGTTTTTTTCTAGGCTAGAAGGAATTATTAATTGCTTAACAGTAGAAAGACCAGAACGTATGTAAGAAGTAAAAGCAACAGGGCATAAAATTCTAAGTATTTTGTACCAGAAGTTTTCTTTTGCTCTTTGTTTTTTACCATTTAAGTGCTTTTTTACATCAAATTTTAGAGCGATTACATTAAAAGTAAAAGAAAATAGTTCTGAAATTACATCTCCTAAAATAAGAGCATAGCAAATATTTTCTAATTTTCCAGTAGGGAGATAAATTTTAAGTAAAAATACTGTTACAATTATTTTAGCTATTTGTTCTAAAAAGTTTGCAATAACAGGTTTGTATACTCTTCTTACTGCTGTAAAATAACCGGAAACACTTGCAGAAAAAGATATAATAGGTAATGCTATTGCAATTAGATAAACTATAATATTGCTTACCTTGCTATGAAAGCAATATTTTACTATGAAGTCTGCAAATAGGTAAAACAAGGAACTAGCGGCAATACCTAAAATTAAACTTATTATTATGCATTTTTTCATTGCTTTTTTTGCACTTTGAAAGTTGTTAAATGCAAGTTCTTCAGAGACTACACGTGTTGTTGCAATATTTACTCCGAGAAGCAGCAAGTGTTATTCCAAATAAATAGGTTGTCATAATTAATTGGAAAACGCCAAGAGATTCTTTGCCTATTTTATTTGAAACATATATATTAAAAATTAATTTTATTAATTGCAAAACAAATGCACTTGCACACATAATTAGAGAATTTAATATAAATACTTTAAATCTTTTCATAATTAAATATTATGCTTGTATGAAACCTAAAATGCATTTTTTATATTGATTTTTAAAGTTTTGTATAGTAAAATAAAGGTATGAATAAAAAAAGAAAGGACTGAATTTTAATATGAATATTTTAGCAGTAGGGGATATTGTTGGTAGTATAGGAGTTACAGAACTACAAAAAAGACTTAAAAAAATAAAAAAAGAAT
>USQS01000076.1 GCA_900556865.1 uncultured Clostridium sp.
CTATAATCACTCGCAATATTTACATCTATTAATTTAGTTGGTATTTTTCCAAGTCCCAAATAATCTGATAAGAAATATAAACACATATTTGAATTATACATTCTTTGTTTTGCGTCTATTGAAAATTTATACCCATCATAATTTTCTTTCATTATTGGTAATATTTCTTCTTGTTCTTCTTCTGATATTTGCTGTTCAGTCATTAATGATATTAATTCTTCTTTAGTAAATCCCATCATCTCATTAAATCTTGCATCTTGCGTTATGTCTTTACTTATGTTAAACCCAGATGTTAGGCTATCGAGTGTGATTGGAGCAACTCCCGTTATAAAAATTCTGTCTACAACCTTTTCTGTTCCTTTTTTTAATATTTCATACCATTTACGTACTTTTCCGTTTTTAGATACCAAACTTCTAAAATGTTCTGTATGAAATCCTAATAATTCGTTTGCAAAGTGGTCATATTCATCTATTATTACAAATATTTTTTCATTTTCTCTTTGCAATGAAAACGCTTTAAATAAATTATCTAGTATATTTTCTGCATCATCTTCATTATTAACAAAAAAATCTACATTATATTTTTTTACAAACACCTCTATTGATGAGCTAACTTCTCTATTAAATCCCTTTATTGTACTTTCTACTGTTTCTGTATCAATCCCAGAAAAGTTAAATCTTAATATATGATAACTATTTTTCCTTGGTGTTGGGTTTTTACCAATATAGGTATTTTCAAATAATTTTTCAAATTTATCTACTTTTAAAATATCATAGTAATTTTCTAAAACACTTGTAAACAGTGTCTTTCCAAACTTTCTTGGACGTAAAAACATTATATTTGGTTCTGACAAATTTTCTAATTTTTCTATATATTCCGTTTTATCTACATATTCATAATTTTGTTCTACTATTTTTTCATAATTACTTATTCCACATGGTAACTTTTTCATTTTTTCTCCCTTCTATATTGCAAAAAAAATTTTTGAGCAATCTATATTACTATTTTAATTTTACCCCAAAACAAAAAAAATAGCAAGAAATTCTTGCTATTTTTTGTTTTTGCCTTTGAAGGCATTAAAAATTCCTTTAAATGAAACTTCTTGATGTAGAAATTCATTAATTTCATCTTCAACTTTTTGTTGATATGGAGTAAGTTCAACTTTAATTGGTGCAGTTAAGTCTACTTCTTGGAATAAGAAAGCTTTAATTCTAGACCATAAACCTTGTTTTGTTATAGCTTTTTCTCTCCCAATTGGTTGGAACATATTTCCATTTTTTGCTTGTTCATTTGCGCCAAAGTTGTTGTTCATTCCATAAGTTTTGAACACATTTGCATTACCTTTTTGTGTTCCAAAAGGTTGACTTGCATTTTGAGTATTATTTTCTGTGCCCCATGCTTGCTCTTTAAAATTTTGGTTTTGGGTATTGTTTTCAGTTCCCCATGCTTGCTCTTTAATATTTTCATTTTGAGTATTGTTTTCGCCATTCCAATTTACATTTGGGTTTTGAAATTCTGTTTTAACATTACCATCAAAATATGATGTGTTTTCATTTACGTTAGCCCCTTCAAACTTTCCTCCACCAAAAACTCCATTATAATTATTATTTTCTTGTGACATTTTTTTCCTCCTTTGTATTTTTTTATTAAATACTCTATACCTTTTATACTACAAATTGTAAAAATAATCAATACTATTTTCAATTTTTTATATTTCTTTTTTATTACACAAATATTACAATTGTATTACATTTCTACAAAGTATTACCTAAAAAAATATGTATAAAATTTTTTAACATTCTTTCCATTTTTGATATTCTTGTTTTATTATTTCTAAAACTTCCTCTGGTCTCAAATTAGTTGTATCTATAACTAAATCATAATTATTCATATCATCTCTACGAACTTTATACAAATCTAAATATCTTTGCAAATCACTTTTTGTTCTTTTAATCATATCTGCTTTTTGTTCTTCAAGAGTCGGTAAGTCTTCTGATCTTTTTCTGTGTGGGTCTGCAAATGCCCTTTTAGCAGCAACATCTACATCTACTTTTAAATATACTTTAAATGATTCAGGAACAGCATACCATCCTAATTTTGCATCTATAACAATATTTTCATTATTTTTAGCATATTCTGTAGCACTTCTTTCTATTTCTATATCTATTTCTGGATGATCTTTAACATAAAATCCAAATTCTGTAACACTCATGCCGCTTTTTATGGCTAATTCTCTAAAATATGTACCATTTCTATATAGAAAAAAGCCTAAATCTTCTGCAAGCATTTTAGATACTGTACTTTGTCCACTTGCTAAATCTCCTGTAATTGAAATTACATCTTTTCTTTTCATATTTTTACTTTTAAACTCCCTTATTCTTCATTTTCATTTTTTTCTTCGTCTATTTCATTTTCTTCTTCGTCTTTTTGTTCTGGTGAATAGATATTAATTTTTCCTTCTGCAATTTCTTTTGCAGCAAGTGTTACTGGTGATGGTTCATCTTCTTTTGTTAATGCCTCATCTCCATTTGCAATTTGTCTGGCTCTTCTTGATGTTGCAATTACAAGTGCATATCTGTTTTCTGCATGTTCTAAAAGTTCATTTACTGTTGGTTTAACTATCATTAAAAATTCCTCCTTACTATTAACTATCTTGTTCTATATCTTTATCAAGTCTTCCTGCTACTGTTTCAGGTTGAATTGCAGATAATATTATATGGTCTGATTCCATAATAATTACTGCTCTTGTTCTTCTACCACAAGTAGCGTCTACCGCCGTTTTGCTGTCTTTTGCTTCTTGTACCATTCTTTTTATTGGTGCTGAATCCGGGCTTACTATAGCAACTATTTTATCTGCTGAAACAATATTTCCAAAACCGATATTTATTAATTTCATAAAACCATTTCCTTCCAATTATCAAATTTCCTATATTTTAACACATTTTCTTAACAAAGTCTAGCAATTTATTCATTTTTTGCCTTTTTTCTTTGTTGCTTCTTTTTTTATTGGTATATTTTCTACTATTTCTGAAATATCACTTAAGCTTTTTAAATATTCTCTTTTTTCGTTTGTATATATTATAATTGATTTTAATAAATAATAAATAAAAATTATAAAACATGAAACTAACATGTAGTTATCAAATGTAAACCCTATTTTATTTATAACATTAAAACTTGTTAATGTATGTATAGCTAATGCTAAAACTTCAATTCCTGTAATTGCAAGGCTATCCTCATCTTTATGATATGCCACTTCAAATATACCTATACTTAAGAATAATATAAACAAACTTGATATTTTAATTAGTTTAAATGTTACAGGTTCTCCAATTTTAATAAAAATTAAACTAATGCAAACAAAATAAATTAACATTGTAAAAAACACAATAATATTTTTTATCAATTGTTGTAAAAATGTTTTATTTTCTTCTTCCATATGTAAATTCTCCCTTTATATAAAAACAAAGTACCAAGATTATTCTTTGTAATCGTTGATACTCTAGTGTTTTATCATTTTGGTGACCCCTACGGGAATCGAACCCATGATTTGGCCTTGAGAGGGCCACGTCTTAACCGCTTGA
>USQS01000077.1 GCA_900556865.1 uncultured Clostridium sp.
TATTATTTTATCTTTTGGTATTTATAATATTTTTATTAAAAAAAGTGGAAAAAAAGAATTAAAATTAAAAGATACAATAAAACAAGAAAATGTTTATGAGCTAACAGCCGATAATTACACCAATGTATTACAAGCTGTATGCCAAAATATTGATTCGTATATTGGAACCAAGGTTCATTTTGTAGGTTATGTTTATAGGGTTTTGGATTTTAATGATGAACAATTTGTTCTTGCAAGAAATATGATTATAGATAAAAATACTAATCAAAGTTTAATTGTTGGCTTTTTATGTTCTAGCAAAGATGTTAAAAATTTTGAAGATGGAACTTGGGTTGATGTAACTGGAACTATTGTAAAAGGTGATTATTATGGCGATATTGCCATGATAAAAGTTGACAAAATATTTGAAACAAATGAACCCGAAGATTTATTTGTTTATCCCCCAGATAAAAATTATATCCCAACTAATGGAATTTTATAGAACAAAAACGAACATTAATAGTATCAGCATTTATTAAAACATTTTAAAATCCGCGTCTTTGTTCGTGCGTGAAATTTGCTTCCACAAATTTCTGTGCATTATTATTTTTATATTATAGGAAATTAGGAAAACTTTTAACATAATAAATCCGGAAAGCCTTTAAATTTTTCACTTTAACATTCATTTTAGGCTTTCCGTGATTTTGTTAATTTTATAATAAAAATCTATTAAAAATTAAATATTTTTTTCAGATTTTTTATTTTTTAATTCCATCAAACTTATTATTTTTCTCTCACTTTGCTTTTGGTATTTTGTTGTTGTTTTAAAAGTATCATGAAACATTGTTGCAATTTCTTCTGCTTGCTTATCAAATCTTGCATCCATTTTTGCTTCTAACCTTGTTTCTAATTCTTTTAGATCATCTTTTGTTGCCATGTTCTTAATATCATCTTTCGTTGCCATATTTTTTTCAATATAGCTAACTCTTTCAGAGAGTTTTATTAATTGTTCAGAGAGTTTAAATAATTGTTCTAAAATTAATTCTTCAGTTTTTGTAGTCATCTTTCTCACCTTCTTTCCAAAAATAAATATAAAAGATTAAAACAAACATGAACTAAAACAATTGTGAAAAAATCTATACATAGTATACATACTTTCAAACAAAAAGTCAATAAAAATTAGCAAAAAAATATTTGATAAATTTTAAAAAAAGTATTGACAAAAATCTATTTAGATATTATAATAAAAAACGTGCTTAAGCAAAGTACATTTTTGGGCAGATGGTCGAGTGGTTAATGGCACCAGACTGTAAATCTGGCCGCGAGAGCGTACGATGGTTCGAATCCATCTCTGCCCACCAAAAATAAAAGACATAGCGAAGCTAGGTCTTTTTTTGTACATTTAAACGATGGATTCGAAAAGGAAGTTGCCAAGCTCAAGTGCGGTCTGGTGCCGCGTTGAGCGCAGGTTTTTGTCATTTTGTAATATGACTAAATTTCCGTAGGAATTTTCACTTTTAGCTTGAAAAATCCATAAAATAATTATATAATGGTTATATGCTTGCAATATTTGTTAAATATTGTAAATAGAATAGAATTATAGAGAATAGAAATTAAAAATTCTTTCATAATTATATAAATAACAAACAAGAAAGGAATGATTTTTTATGCCTAATATGAATAGAATAAAAAAATACCATAAGGTACATATGGTTGGGATTGGCGGTGTCAGCATGAGTGGTATTGCAGAGATTCTTGTACACTTTGGATTTACAGTTTCTGGTAGCAACAATGTTGAAACAGAAAGTACAAAAAAATTGGAAAAAGCTGGAATTAAAGTTTTTATTGGTCACAGTAAAGAGCATGTTTTAGGAAGTGATTGTGTTGTATATTCTGCAGCCATAAATAAAGATAACCCAGAACTTGTGAGCGCAAGAGAAAATAATATTCCAACAATTGAAAGAGCAAATTTTTTAGGTGAACTTACAAAATGCTTTACAGATACAATAACAGTTTCTGGCACACATGGTAAAAGCACAACTACTTCTATGGTTTCTTTATGCTTTTTAGAAGCTTTAAAAGACCCTAGTATACAAGTTGGTGCAGACATTAGAAACATAAATGGAAACTATAAAGTTGGAAATAGCGAATATTTCATAATAGAAGCTTGTGAATATGTTGAAAGCTTTTTAAAATTTAGCCCTAAATCTGAAATTATTTTAAATATTGATAATGACCATTTAGATTATTTTAAAACATTTGATAATATAAAAAATGCTTTTATAAAATATGTAAAACTATTACCAGATAATGGTTTACTTGTAGTTAATGGTGATGATAAAAATACTTTAGATTTACCTAAATACACTAAAGCAAAATCAATTACATATGGAATTACAAATAAAGATACTGATTTCTTTGCTGTAAATATTGTTTTTGATAATGATGGTTTTCCTGAATTTGATGTATATGCTAGAGAAAATTTCTATGGTAGAATAAAATTAAGCGTACCTGGAATGCATAATGTTTTAAATGCTTTGGCATGTATCTCATTATGTGACTATTATGGAATAAAATATGAACAAATACAAAAAGCACTTTTATCTTTTACTGGTGCTGCAAGAAGATTTGAATTTAAAGGAAAAGTAAATGGTGCAAGCATTTATGATGATTATGGTCATCATCCAACAGAAATTATTGCAACAGCTAAAGCTCTAATGAACAAAAAATATAATAAATCTTGGGTTGTTTTTCAACCACACACATATAGCAGAACAAAATCTTTATTAGATGATTTTGCTAAAGCTTTACTTAATTTTGATAATATAATTATTTTAGATATTTATGCAGCTCGTGAAAAAAACACCTATAACATTACTTCTAAAGATTTAGCAGATAAAATTTGTAGTTTAGGTAAAAATGCAAAATATATTCCAGATTTTGAAGAGTGTGTTAAATATATTAAAGAAAATATACAAGAAAATGATATTATATTAACACAAGGAGCTGGTACTGTAACAGAAATTGGCCCAATGTTAAAAAACGCGTAAACTACGCGTTTTTTTAACCTATTTGTGTAATAACTACTCTGTCATTTTCACATAAATCTTTTTTGCAGTAAAAATTTATATACCTTTTTTGCCCTTCTATTATTTTCTTAACTTGAAGCTTTTGGTTGTAACCAATTTCTAGGCATAAATATCCTCCTCGTCTTAAGTGCTTGTATGCACTTTTAGCAATCCTACTATAAAAAACGAGTCCATCTGTTCCTCCATCTAATGCTATTTTGGGCTCTTTTTGTACGTCTTTTGGAAGCAATTTTATATCTTCTTTTTTTATATATGGTGGGTTTGAAACTATTATATCAAATTTCTGATTTCTAATTTTATTAAATAAATCTGAAACTCTAAATTCTATAGAATTCTTCACACCATTAAATTCAGCATTTTTTTTTGCAACTTCAAGTGCTTTTTCAGAAATATCAATTCCATATATTTTGCTATTTGGTATATATTTAGCTAAACTTACAGCTATTGCACCGCTTCCCGTACATAAATCTAATATTACAGGGTTTGG
>USQS01000078.1 GCA_900556865.1 uncultured Clostridium sp.
GAAAATACGCTTTTCCCTGCCCCTGGACTTCCTATAACAATTATTTTTTTCATAATAAAGCCTTTCCAATTCTCGATTACAATTCAAATTTATACAATCGTTCTCCCGATTTTAATTCTTTTACATAAATCGCTCCAAATTTTTCATAGTAATTTCTCAAATCTGTTTTTAAATATAATGTTGTAATTTTTCTATTTCTTGCTTCTTTTAATATAGCATCATTTAAGATTCGCGAATATCCCTTATTTCTATATTCTTTTTTTACATACATTGTAGCATACCACGGCTTTAGTTCTTTTTCTTCTTCACAATCTTTTGGAAATATAGATATAAATCCTATCAATTTATTATTATCTACTAAAATTAACTTGCAAAAAAATTCATCATTAAATGCATTATAAATTTTCTCTTTTTTTCTTTCTATTCTACATTTTCTATTTTCTTCTTTATTGTCTGCCCATTCATCATATTCTAATTTTGCAACTTCATCTAAATATTCTAATTTATTTTTTAAATTATATATTTGCATATTTTTTCTCCATATTACGTATATAATTATCAGCCTCATCTCTAGATTTAAAAATAAATATACTATGATTCATTTTATATTTATCCAATAACTTATAAATTTGTGGCAACTTTTCGTTAGTAAAATTAATAATGCATTGTTTAAAATTTTCATCTAGTTTCTCTTCTACCCAAGGCAAATCGTCTCTTTTTTGGCCGATTCGTGATTTTGCACCTTCAAGACAAACTTGAGTTGGAAAATCCAACAAAAATATAGTATCACATTCACTTATTCTTAATTCTAATGTTTTTTGATAATTTCCATCTATAATCCATTTATCCGTTTTAAAGATTTCTTTTAATTTTTCTTCTAGCTCTTCTTTTGTAATATGTGTACCATCTTTTTTATGATATAGCATATCTATGTGATATAATGGTAATTTAGTAATATTTTTTAACTTTTTAGAAAATGAACTTTTTCCGGCACCAGGACTTCCAATAACAATTATTTTTTCCATTTTTTTCTCCTTCATTTACTATTTATATTTAACATTATAACATATTTTTTAATTTAATCTATATTTCCCCTACATTTTCCGATTTTCCCACTCATATCCCCTGTCGGGTTTTGTTTTCCAATCAAAAAATGTTACAATAAAAACATAGTAATACAAATAATTACTAAAAACAACAGAAAGGAGGCAAAAAAGTGACAGGTAGTATTGAAAAGCGAGGAAAAAACAGTTACAGGCTAGTAGTATTCAAAGGATACGACCTAGATGGCAGACCAATAAGACATCAAAAAACAATACACTGCAAGAAAAAATCAGAAGCACAAATAGAACTTGCAAAATTTCTAACAGAAGTAGAAAGTGGACTAATAGTAGACGGAAACATCCCAACATTTGCACAATATGTGGAAATATGGACAAAGGATTATGCATTAAAAGAACTAGCACTATCAACTTATTATAGATACAAACGTATGCTAGAAACAAGGATAACTCCATATTTTGGACATTATAAGCTAAATAAAATCAAACCAACAGACATAATGAGATTTTATGATTTACTTGAAGAAGATACTCAAATTATTAGAAGAAAAAACAACAATGGAAAGAAAACAAGAACGCCATTATCTCAAAAGACAATATTAGAACATCATCGTTTGCTATCAGCAATGCTTCATAAAGCAGTATATTGGCAACTTATTGTAAGCAATCCTGCTGAACGTGTTCAACCACCGAAAACATCTAAGCCATTAAGACGTCATTATGATGAAGATCAAATTAAAATTCTTGTTGATAATTTGCAAAAGTTAAAAGGCAATCAAATTAAATATCGTACTGCAATTTTACTTGATATTTTTACTGGAGCAAGGCTTGGTGAACTTGTTGGGCTTGAATGGAGTGATATTGATTTAAAAAATGGTATTATCCATATTAATAAGTCTAGTCAATATCTTTCTGAAAAAGGAGTTTTTACTAAGGCACCTAAAACAGAAAGTTCAATAAGAGATGTTGCAATACCTGATTTTATCGTTTCTTTACTTGAGGAATATAAGTTATGGTATGATGAACAAAAAACAATTGTAGGCGATTTCTGGCACGAATCTAATAGGCTATTTGTTCAAGACGATGGTAAACCTATTCATCCATCTACAATTAGCAAATGGTTTGAACAGTTTGTTAAAAAGATTGGATTGCCTGTAATTAATTTTCATGGTTTAAGACATACCAATGCAACTCTTCTTATTTCACAACAAGTGGATGTTGCAACAGTATCTGCAAGGCTTGGTCATGCACAAATTACTACTACATACAATTTCTATGTTCACCCACTAAAATCTCATGATAGGACTGCTGGAAATGTATTAGAGAATTTGTTAATTTCAAGCAAGGCAAATTAGAAGTTCAATATTATCTAAAAATCTTTTTTGTAACTCTCATATTTATATTTTTTTGATTTACTTTGTTGCAAAAATAACTTTAAGAATTTTTGTAAAATGAGCTTTTCTTAGAGGTTCTATGTCAATTTAGAAGTTGATCCCCAATTTCTCCCCCATTTGACATAATAGTGCTATTTTCAAGCATTATAGCAACCAATTTGAAGACAACAAAAAATCGCTACAACCACTCAAGCTGTAACGATTAAATCAAAATTGTAAAGCAAAATTATTTCAAACTCGCCTTAGAGTTATGAGCGTACTCTTGCTTATTTTGCAGTTTACTTCAAATTATTTTTAAATGTTTTAAAACATTACAGCTGTAAGTATTTAGTTGTTTTATTTTAGTGTGAATTATTTTGTAATATTAGCCCTTATTTACCATTTTTGAGATTTTCGCCGTTTTTCCGCCGTTAAAATTTATAGAAGATTATGGATACATGATGTATACATTTTGGGTACAGAAAAAGCAGGGATTACCTGCTATTCATTTTTAAGTTTTAAAGTTAATCTAATCTCTTCAGCTTGTAATGTTTTTATTATCATCTCATCTGTTCCCATTTCTAACGGAATATTATTTAAAACATATGCAATCTGTTCCTTGCCTTTATGATCTTCTCTCACTCTTTTTATTAATTCAATTGCACTATTTCTATCATAATTTATAATTTTATTTTGAATTTCTACTATACTTTTAGTTAACTTCATCTTTTCTATTTCTTCCATTATCCTTTCAAATAATATTCTATCATTTTGATATATTGATCTTGTGCATTTAAACAAGTATCAATTACATTTCCTTTTTCTCTATTTCCTTGATATTCTTTTAGTCCTCTATAATAAAATAATTTGTCTTTATCCAAAATTATAAATGGAATAATATTATTTTTCAAACATTCTTTAAACATTACCATTCTTCCTACTCTTCCATTGCCATCTTGAAATGGATGTATTTTTTCAAATCTTGCATGAAATTCAATTATTTCTTTTATTGTTATTTTAGATAGTGAATTATACCATTCCATTAATTTTTTCATTGATTTAGGAGTTTCTTTAGGTAATGTTGTTTT
>USQS01000079.1 GCA_900556865.1 uncultured Clostridium sp.
TTTTTATCCAATCATTTTTCTTTTTCATATATTTTACCTCCAATTTATTAACTATTTTCTTCTAAAAAGTATGGATACATTCCCATTTTCCTTGGTTTTAATATTTTTCTTCCATCAGATAAAAAGCAAAGTGCATTAAAAACATTTAAATCCTGTGTAAAAAAATTTGTATCACATACATAATCTGATTGTGTATATAAATTCAAACTTTCTGAAATTGTACTATCTTTGTTTATTAAATTACCTGTAAAATAATTATATTTTGTTTCTTTTGCACTTTCAGAAATGTTTTTTGAAACTTTTTCTTTTTCTTCTTTCCCTAGTTGTTTTTGTGCTTCTTCTATTGTAAAAAGATCATCTGTTCTAAACCAAATTTTATTTATTAAATTTTGACATATAACTTTAACTGATGTTTCATCTTTTAGTGTATTTTTTATTGAAGAATAACTTTGAGTACTAACAATATTTATACATTTTGCTTCTCTGCTTAAAGAAAAAAAATCACAATCGTTTTTTGTAACATATTCTGCATACTCATCACAAATAAAAGCTGTCGTTCTAGATTTATTTTTAGATAAATTCATCATGATTTCTGTTTGAAAATCCAATTTTAAATATGCAGCAATAATTTTTGATAAATTTTTATATTCTGCAATATTCATATTTAAAACAACTATTTTCCCATTATTTGCCACATCATAAAAACCTTTAAAAGTAAGTTCTTCCTCTTTAGGGCAAAAAGTTTTTAAAACATCATAATCAGAAATAAAAATGTTTGTTATCCTTGTAATTTCAGATTTTAAAATAGAAAGAGTTCTTTGATCTAAACTTTCAAATTCTTTTTGAAAAAAATCTAAAGATGTGCTTAATTCATAAATCTCCTGATTTGTTAATTTTGAAGAAATAAATAATTCACGCAATTTAACTACTTTTTCTTTATAATATTCTGGTACTGTTATCAATTTATGCAATTCCACAAATGTAACATAGCCATTATTGTAAAGCCTGCATAATTTTATTGCTTCTTGTAAAACTTGCTCTGCCTTATCAAGCCAATAACTTTCAGAATTATTTTCAGAAAAAAGTTCTAATATGGTTTTTAATCTGTTTGCTAAAACAGTTGGCTTTAAATCCGGCTTATGTAGTGGATTATATGTTACATTAGAGCCTAGTTCTATTACAATTAAATCTTCTAATAAATTATATTTTTCACAATATTGTTTTACTTGGTTATAATAATTTCCTTTTACATCTAAAATAAGCATTCCAATTTTATTTTTTGGATTATAAAAATTATTACGTAAAAGTTGTTTTGTAAATGGGTACATTGCCGAACTTGTCTTACCTGAACCTATTGTTCCTGTTATTAAAAAATTTTGATATAACCCAGATTCTGGCAAATAAATTTTTTCTTTTGTTTTTATATCATAACCTATAAGCATTTTTAATTTATTATTTTCTTCTATTTCTGTTATATTTTCTTTATTCTTTTTATCTTTAAATTTTATTTTACTAAATAAATAATTACTATATAAAATGTTTGTAAAAAAAAATGTTATAATATATAAAATTTTAATCAATTTCCATAATTTATAGTTTTTTTGGCATATATCAAATGGCTTTATTCCGTAGGTTATTATAAGTTCCTTCGCCACAAAAATAGGCATAAAAACTTTGAAAACAATTGCTAAAGAAATAAGCAAAAAAATAGCACAAAAAATAAACCTTTTAACTTTAATTTTCATTTTCCTCCTCATGCTTTTTTAAAGAATTTTTTTTGATATTTAATTTTATTCCCTGTTTGTTTTGAAAAACTTTGAAATCTAAAAAATTATAAATTGTATAAATTGTTATAAAAAAATTAATAATAAATGTTATAAAGAAAAAATTAATTAATTTATTTATGTCCTTCACCACCTTGCACAAAATATATTATCACTTTTTTTTCTTTTTGTCTATACTTTTTTAAAATTTTATGTTAAAATTTGTAATGTAGGGTTACTATTATTTTAAATTATTTGGGAGGTTATAATGTTTAATAAAGATACTCTTATAGGTGAAATTTTAGAAAAATCACCTGAAAAAGCAGATATTCTTTTAGATGTAGGAATGCACTGCCTATCATGCCCAGCGTCTCAAGCAGAAACAATAGCAGAAGCTTGTGAAGTTCATGGGGTTGATGTTGAAGAAGTTTTAAAAAAATTAAATGAAGCATAGTAAAATGCTTCATTTTTTAGTCTCTTCTTTTTGCAAATAAAGATAATATTCTTAAAAATATATTAATAAAATCTAAATATAATTCCATAGCTCCATATACATATAATTTTTCATCTTCACAAAATCCCATATTTTGCATTTCTTTTATTTTATTCATATCATAAACTGTCAAACCACAGAATATAAAAAGCATTGCCCAATCTAAAACAATATCTAAAAAGCTGCTTCCTATAAAAATATTTATAATAGTTAATATTAAACCAACTAATAAAGAAACACCTAAAATTGTTCCAAATTTTGAAATATCTTTTTCCGTTTTATACCCAACAAATGCTAAAATTCCAAATAATGCTGCAGTTCCAAAAAAAGCATATACAATAGAAGTCATTTCATAAGCAAAAAATATTACAGATAATGTAAATCCATTTACAAAAGCATATGCAAAAAACAATACTGTAACCATTGTTGGCGAAAGTTTTTTAAATAAAAACGAGAATAAAAGAACTATTATAATTTCTACTATAGCTAGTGTAAGATATCCACGTCCATAAATCATGGCTTCAGCCATACCAGAATAATAAGCATATAGTGCTGCTCCTGCACTTGCAAGCAAACCTAAAAACATTCTAAAAAATGTATTTGTTAAAATACTATTTTCATCAACAGAATGAATTGCATTTTCTTCATATGATTCCATAAAATCACCACCTTCCTTTTATAATTTATTCACGTTAATTGTTTTATTATTTATTATTTTAAATATAATTATTAAAAAAGTCAATATTTTTATTGTTAATTCATAAAAAAGGGACTGTAAAAAGTCCCCTTCTAGTTTGTGCTCTATTTCATTCTTTGAGCTCATTTTAGTTTATCGCAATCAGGTGGCAAAAGCTACTTTATATAAAGTGAGGCACGAGAGGCGTAGACGCCGTAACTCGAATCGTCTGGACCGTTGCCGTTGCGGTAGCTTGCTGGATAGGTGAAACCATTGAGGTGGTAACCGCCACCCCTAGTAGCTCTGTAACTAGTAGAAATGGCCTCTTGTGTCCACTCATCACAGTTTCCTGCTAAGTCATATATATTATTTGCTTTCCAATTCTCATTTGAACCTGTATTTTTCTTCTTCCCCTTTTCATAATTACCACTATTTGCTGGTGAAACTGAATCATAATAATTTCCCCATGAACTTGATTTTGTTAATACTTCTTCTTCTATTTTAGCTCCTGAACTTATAAGCCACTTACATGTTACATCCCATTGGCACCCCCATATCATTCTTGTTTGCATAT
>USQS01000080.1 GCA_900556865.1 uncultured Clostridium sp.
TAAGAGATATAATACCAATTAGTGGTAATTAATATTTTGGTAGAGGAAGATGAATACAGAAAGCAAGAAGTAAAATAGCATAAAAAACGGCAGAGAAAATTTTTCTCTGCCGTTTATAAAAGGATTATTTCTTCTGGAAGTTTCGGTCAATAATGTCGATGAGCTTCCCAAACTCATCTTCATTATCCAAAACGAATTGTGGGTCAACCTGAATTTCACGCAGTCCTCCAACTGCCACAAGGAATCCTTTGAACAGTTCATAATTCTTTATGAACTCAACGACTCCATCGGTTGAAAAGTCCAATGCTCCTTTGTTGAGTGAAAAGCGATTGAAAGAGGAAACTTCGATCGAAGCTTCTTCAAAATTGGAAGCTTCAGTGTTTTCTGATTCAGAAAATTTAGAAGTTTCTTCTGCAACTTCGAGAGTTTCAGATTGGACATTTTCTTCCAAATAAGGAAGAAGAGGAAGGAAAGTGGAATAGGCATAGTTTGTGAAAAGAAATTCTGCCAAACAATAAGCCTGATAACTAAATTCTACGAATTTAGTAGCTTCCTCATAAGAGTATCCAATTTCACGGATGCCTCCAAAAGCATGGTTGGGCATGGTGCTTTGCAGCAGGAAAATAACTCTCTTAACTTCGTTAGGATTATGAGAATCAAGGTACTTGACAATTGACTGAAGCAAGCTGCTTGCCATGTCAAAATTTCCGGATTCCCAGACCTCTACGAAACTTTTGCAGGTATTTTCGAAGATCTCTCCATTAGAAAATAACTTCTTAGTGGAGTTGATTTGAGAACGAATTTCGTTCCAAATCATTTTTGCTTGCTCCTGTGTTAACTCAGCCCATTCAAGGTGAGTTTCCTGTGCCAAGTAATCTTCACTGGCGCCTGCTTTCATCAAAAATTTGAATATATCCAAGATGGATGAACTGTTCAAATTTTCAATGGTTTGAATTACATTTTGTTGAATCTGCAAGCTGGGAAAATGCTTTATAAACTTAGTCCGAAGATTTACAGAGCTTCCAGAGATTGCGCTGTGACCGTTTTCAATTTTAATGTCATACATAAGATGATAGGCCTCCTTTTATTATTTTTTAAATGTGCGATATAAATATTATACCACAGAAAACAAGATTATGTCAACAAACATACAAATTCGTGAATTTTATTAAACTATATTGAAAATCAGAGAAAAGTATAATATAATTCAAATAATTTAAATAACTTAAATAGAATGATTGGAGGCATAACTATGCGGCAATTAAAGCCTTTTATGGTTGAGTTTTCTGGTACTCCAGAAGCAGGAAAAAGCACTGCAATAGCATTGTTGGTGAAAATGCTCGAAGATAAAGGGTATAGAACTATGATTCTTAAAGAATCAGCAGAAGTTTTACCAAATGAGTTGGAAAAAGGAACATTTGAAGGAAATTTGTGGATGCATTTGATAACACAGGCAGGCATTTTAAAAGCTGAACATGCTGATGTTGACATTGTACTCATTGATAGAGGCATTGTTGATAGCAAATTTTATGCATGGAAGTATTTTAAAGAGAAGAAATGTTCAGCAGAGCAATTTAATGAATTTCAAAGAACGTGTTTGAATAGAATGACTCCAGACCTGTTCTTGGGAATATTTGTATCACCAGAAACTGCTATCAAACGTAGAGGAGGAGAAGGTAGGCTAGTAACTCGAAAATATTTAGAAGATTACAATCGATTGTTTATGGAATTTTGGGTAACAATACCAACAAAAAAGAAAACAATAAAATCGGATGAACTTGCTGCTTTGGAATTGAGCAATATAATCTTTGACAATATTTTGAGTGAAATATCATAAGAAGCTAATAGCACAAGGGCAAATTGCCTTTTGTGCTAATTTAATAATATAGGAGACAATAAATGAATAAATTTTTAGAAAAAATAAATAAAATATGTAGAGAAAATAAAAAAGTTGCAATGTTTATAGATATGGATGGAACTATAACTGTATATGATATATATCCAGAAGAAATAGTGAAGCAAAAAATGCAAGATGAATATAGTAAAGCAGAGCCAGCACAATATATAATAGACATATTAAAAGAGATAAATGAAATTCCTAATATAGATTTATATATATTATCATTATCAAAAACATTGAAAATTACAGAAGAAAAAAAGGAATGGCTAAAGAAATATGTACCATTTATTGAAGAAAAAAATTGGATAATAATAACTAGAGAATTAAATGAGTATTCAAGTGAAAATAGAGATATAATAAAAGCACAGAAAATAAAAGAGTTAAAAGAACAATATGATTACTCTATATTACTTGATGATGATCATAAAATATTAAAAGAAGCACAAAAAATGCTAGACACTAAATTTAGCCCTTTTCATATTTCATCAACACTTATTTAAAAAGAAAGAAGGAAACAGACATGAAAAAAATAGTTTTAATAGATGGAAATAGCATATTAAACAGAGCTTTTTATGGAATAATGGGAAACAAAATGCTAACAACTCCAGATGGTAAATATACAAATGCTGTATATGGCTTTTTAGCTATACTTTTTAAAGTACTAGAAGATATTGAACCAGAATATTTAATGGTAACATTCGACTTAAAAGCTCCAACAGCTAGACATAAATTATATGATGGATACAAGGCTACAAGAAAAGGAATGCCAAATGAGCTTGCAGAACAAATGCCTATATTAAAAGATATCCTTAAGTCAATGAATATTAAAGTCATTGAGAAAGAAGGATATGAAGCTGATGATGTTTTAGGAACTATGGCTAAAAGGGCGGAGAAAGATGGATTTGATGTTACAATTGTTTCAGGAGATAGAGATACTTTTCAGCTTACTTCGAATAGAGTTAAGGTACGTATTCCACACACAAAGATGGGAAAAACTGAAACTGAAACTTTTGGCAGGGAGGAAGTATTAAAAAAATATGGAGTAACTCCAAAGCAACTTATAGAAGTAAAAGGTTTACAAGGAGACACTTCAGATAATATTCCAGGAGTACCAGGGATAGGAGAAAAAACAGCGTTAGAACTAGTAAAGAAGTATAAAACTATTGATGGGATATATGAGGCAATTGAAAAAGGCGAAGATGATTTAAAACCAAAAGCAAAAGAAAGGCTATTGGAAAATAAAGAATTAGCAATGCTTTCAAGAACACTTGGAACTATAAATTTAGAAGTTCCAATAGAAGAGAATCTAGAAGAATTTAAAATAAAAGAGTGGAATAAAGAAGAAGTTTTTTCGAAATTTAAAGAACTAAATTTTAATAGATTTATTGATAGATTTAATTTGAAATCTGAAGAAGGACCAAAACAAAACCTAGCAGAATTATTTGAAATAAAAACTTTAAACACACAAAATGAAATAAAAGATTTGCTAGAGAAAATACAAAATAAATTAGTATTTATGTTGGGAACAGAAAAGGTAGAACAAGAGAATTTAATAATAAAAAAACAAATAAAATCAATATATATA
>USQS01000081.1 GCA_900556865.1 uncultured Clostridium sp.
TAATTATTCATAAGCTAAACGAATATATTTATTATCAAACTATAATACTTTTGAACTTTTGGCACACGCCAAAGAATGTGAATTAAATTCAATTCTAAAAAATTTTGAAAATAATTATTTTTTATAGAAATAGCTAAAAGCTGGTATAAATTAAACGTTATACCAACTTTTAATTTCGTTATAACATTTAATATTATACTAGCTTTTAGCTCATTTGTCAATAAAAACTTTTTGACAGTTTTCGACACAATTCGACAATTAAATATTTTTATAATTTAATTAAAGCAAATCCACGTGCAAAATATTTATTTAAGAAAGTTCAAAGATTTTTCATATAAGAACAAAAGCGGACATTAATATTTTTGTTCTTTTAAAATTTTTTACTTTTTAACATTCCTGGACCATATAATAATTTATATAAAATTTTATTTTTTTTGTCTTTTATAAAACTATCATCAAATTTATGGTTTGTTAAATAACTAAATAAAATATAATGTTTAATAACATAAAGTCTTTTATTAAAAATTACCCCATCCATATCTTTTTGTAATAATTCCTTAAAATACATATAATACCCATATGGAGAATTTTTAAATGTTTTATTTATATTTTTAGTATAACCATCTTCTACATAGCTTCCTCTTTCTACAATTTCATTTATAGCCAAAGCTTTATATTTTTCGTCCATTTTGTGATACATTCTAGCTTCTGTTACAAACTTTTCTCCATTTTCTAATTCATGAAAAAACTTTTTTCTAATTTTTGCATTAAAAACAATTATTTTTTCTCCTTTAATATCTTGTTTAAAATACAAATCAAACATAGTAGTTTCTTGTTCATTGCTATTAAAAGGCTTCCCGCTTAATTCTCCATCTACTTCACTTTTTAGAAAAATAATTCCATATAAATTTTCATTTTTTAAAAGTTTATTTGCATATTTTCTTATTTTTTCAAAAGCATCCGGTACAAAATAGTCATCTGAATCGCAATCAACAATTAAATCTCCAGAAGCAAACTTAACAGCTTCATTAATTGCGGACATTTTTCCTGAATTTTTTTGATAACAATATTTAATTTGTATAATATTTTCATCCATAAAGTTTTGAACTTTAGCCTTAGTATCATCATTAGAGCCATCATCTATAATTATCCATTCACAATTCAAATTATATTTTAAATTTTCTTTTATGCTAGTATATAATTTAGGCAAAAAATTAGCTCTATTATATGTTGCCGTTAAAATACTTAACTTCATTTTTATCCTTCCTTCCTTGTAAATTAAGTAAATCATTCTAATATTCTAATAAATTCTCTATTTCTTCAATTAAAAAACTATTATCAAAATTTTGATTTTTTTCTTCAAACATAATATTCTTTTTAAGAACTTGTTTTAGCCCTTCATAAATCGCTTCTTCGCTATTTTCTAAAATAAGTTTTTTTGAATACCCTTTTACCGCTTCTTCTGCAGCCGTTTTTGTTATAATAATGTTTTTATTTAAAAGCTTTGCTTCATCAATAACCATTCCATACCCTTCAAATTCAGACAAAAGGACAAAATAATCTGCTCTTTTTACATATGGATATGGATTTTCTCTTTTTCCCATTAGTAAAAACGTATCTTCAACTTTTAGCTCTTTAATCAATTTTTTTAAATTTTCCTTTTCTGGCCCATCTCCTATAACATAAACATTGTGTTTAATTCCATCATCTATAAGCTTTTTATGTACTCTTATTAGCCTATCTATAGCTTTTTGTTTTACAAGCCTTGCAACAGTAATTATAGATGGTACATTTTTGTCTATATATTCTTGCCCAACTTCTTTTGTTGCTAGTTCTAGCACTCTATTTTTACTTATATAATTATAAATGACTTCTTGTTTATTTTCCATACCTCTAAATAAATTATTAAATTTAGCTTTATTATCATTACTAACAAATACAATTTTTTCAAATTTAGAATATATTTTTTTATCTATTTTAAGTTTTAATTTTGATTTTGCACCATCTCCAAAAACTTTTGTTATATCATTATGAACCCATGCAATTTTATTTTTATTGTTGCTATAACTAAAAATTCTTGTAATTGCTCCTTCTAAAAAAGCTATTTCTATGTCAAATTTTCCTTTTATAAATTTATTATATATAGCTTTTCCAAAAGTTAATACATATAAAGGAATTGCCTTCTTTTTAAAAGAGCTCATATCTTCATAAGGAATATTATACAAACTTATTATCTTAATATTCTCATTTAGCTCTTTTTCAAATGCTCCGCCTTTATATAATGTAAAAATGGTTATTTCGTATTCACTTTGCAATTTGTTTGCAATATCTACCAAAACCCTTTCTGCTCCACCTATTCCTAAACTTGTAATTCCAAAAACTATTTTTTTCATTTAACCAACCTTCTTTTCCACTTGCTCTTTTTCAATATTTTTTAATAATAATACATTTAATATAATTACCATAGTCATGCTAGAAAAACTAAAATATACATAACCAGACAATGTAGCTAGTCCTATTGCAAGCCCTATACCTGTTAAATACATAGCATCTTCAAGATTAATCTTTTTAAAAGATTTTTTCAAAGCATATATTAAAATTGCTAAAAATGGTCCAAAATATAATATAAAGCCAAACACTCCAAAATTAATTAAAAAAGCAGGTATTTCCATCTCCATAACAAGTTCTCCTGTTTGATTTTTATATCCATTTCCAAATAATATTAAACCAATATTTTTCTGTTCTTTAACAAGATATGCATTATATATTAATTGCTGTTTTCTTAAATTAACATTTGATAATTTAATTTTTTTAGCATATTCACATAAATCTACTATTGCATTTTGCTCTGGTTTAGACATATATGTTTCATCAACTTCTTGTTTAAGTATTTTTTTATACAATTCTAAAATATCTCCCGTTACATATCTTTTTTCTCCTGTTTCATTATCTATGTTACTTGCTTCTTGCTCTTTTAGCATTTTTCTTCTTTCTAATGTTTTTGCACCAAAAATTGAAATTAAAATTCCAAATGTCAAAATTAAAATAACTCCTAAAATAATCTTAACTTTGCTTAATTTTGTTTTTAATAATTCCAATATTTTTATAAAAGCAAATATTAAAATAATTAACCCAAAACCAAATAAACCTGTTCTCATTCCAGAAAATACTGTTAAATATACACCTGCTAAAACTACGAAAATAGCTTCTTTCCACTGTTTCTTTGTAAACTCTGAAAGGATTATTGCTATAGATAAAATAAGTACCGTACACAAGCTGTTTCCAGATTCAAAATAGCCCTTATACCCTATCTTTTCTATATATGTTGAAGATGATGTTTTTGTAATTATAGAAGTAAATATTAATAAAACATAAATTACAAAACTTATAAATACCGATTTTTTTAGCTTCTTTTTGTTTTGCACAACTCTATAAAATAAATATAAATAAAAAGGA
>USQS01000082.1 GCA_900556865.1 uncultured Clostridium sp.
TAAATAGTATGAAGCTTAGTGAATTATTTACAATATTAAATTCGAGAAGTTTAAATTTAAATAATAAAATTACTAAAACTATTATTTCTACAAATTTAAGTATTAGTAAAATTTTTAGTATTTATGAAGAAAGAATTGGTTCAAGAATTGCGGGATTTTATGATATTTATTATTTTTTTGGAGAAGATTTAAGATTAAAGAAAAAATAATAAACACTTAATGAAAAACATAAAATAAATATTAGTAAAGCTCAAAAATAGTATTTTTTTTGAGCTAAAACTAATTTAGAGGAAGGAATGTGGTTAAATATGATTAAATTAGCTGTAATTTTTGGCGGAAAGTCTACGGAGAACGAGGTTTCAAAAATGTCCGCAAAATCTGTTTTAAATAATTTAGATAAAAATAAATACAAGATTTTTCCAATTTATATTGATAAATTCGGAAATTGGTTTAACTATGAAACAAATGAAGAAATTAAAAATATAATAGATTATTTAAAACAAATGGAAATTGTATTTCCTGTTTTACATGGGCTTTATGGGGAAGATGGAACAATACAGGGTATGTTGGAGCTTATTAATGTTCCATATGTTGGATGTAAAGTTTTAGCTTCTAGTGTGGGAATGGATAAAGCGTATACTAAAATAATTTTTGATAAAGCAAAAATTAATCAAACGAAATATTTATATATAAAAAAATGTAATAATAATAAATTTATTTTTGTAAATGAAGAATTTAGTGAAGAAAAAGTAGATATTAATAAAATAATAAATAAATCTTGTGAAGTATTAAAATTCCCGGTATTTGTTAAACCATCAAATTCTGGTTCATCTGTTGGTGTAACTAAAGTGGAAAATAAAGAACAATTAAAAGTTGCTATTTTAAATGCTATTAAATATGATAAAAAAGTGTTAATTGAAGAAGGAATTAAAGGAAAAGAAGTAGAATGTGCAGTATTAGGAAATGATGTTGTTGGTGTTGAAGCGTCTAGGGTAGGAGAAATTATATCTGCAGAAGAATTTTATTCTTTTGACGCAAAATATGAGAATGCAAATTCTAAAACTTTAATTCCAGCAAGAATAGATAATGAGGTTCAAAAGGAAATTCAAAAATTAGCTATAAAAGCATTTAATAGTATAGATGGAAATGGGCTTTCTAGAGTGGATTTTTTTGTAGAAGAAAAAACAAATAAAATTTATATAAATGAAATAAATACAATGCCAGGATTTACCGATATTTCTATGTATCCAAAATTAATGGAAGATTTTGGATATACATATAAAGAATTATTAGATAAATTAATTATGCTGGAAATTTAATAAATTATACAATATATTTTATAAGTTTAAATGCTTGCTTTTAAGTTTGAACTATAGTATAATTTTTTTAGGATAAATTAATAAAGGAGAAGTACAAAATGAAAAAAGAACTATTTGATTTTTATGATAGAACATCTTTAAAATCATATAATTTAGATAAGACAATGCAAGATCAGTTAAATGCATTAGGTTCACTAGATGTTTTTACAAGAAAACATTCGGAAAATGTTGCAGCAATTACATGTAGACTATGTGAATATTTACACTGCTCTAAAGGTTTTACTGAATATTGTACAATTTGTGCATATTTACATGATATTGGAAAAATATTTATTCCAGCAGAAATTTTACAAAAGCCAGCAAAACTTACAGACGAAGAATATGAAGTTATAAAAACTCATACAACAATAGGTTATGAAATGTGTATGAAAGATTTAAAATTACGTCCATATTCAGCAGGACCTTTATATCATCACGAAGCATTAAATGGAACTGGATATCCTCGTGGACTTTCAAAAAAAGATATTCCTTATGAAGGTCAAATAATTAGAGTTGCAGATGAATATGACGCTATTGTTAGTAAACGACAATATAAATCACATATTGGTATTTCAGATACTTTAAAAATACTTATAGAAAACTCTAAACCAATAAAATCTTCAGATGCATTAGGAGAAGTTGTGAAAAATTCAAAGTTTGGAAAAAATAATCCTGCAATAGTTAGAGTTTTAATGAAGGTTGTTTTAGATGACGTAAAATATGAAATATATTGTACTGAAACATATGTAGAATATCTTCTTGCAAATATTAATAGATTTAAAATAGTAGATAAATATTATAATAAAATGATAAAATGTAAAGACGCAAAAAAGAAAAAGAAATATGAACAAGCTATGATGTCATATTTTAGGGATAATGAAACTTTAGGAAACTTTCAAAAAGTTAAAGAAGATTATCAAACAGCATACAAAACAAGAAAGGAAAAAATAGATAATTTATACAATGAAGTAAATATAATAAAAAAATTAAAAGTTTAAAATAAATCACAGTAAAAAATTATTTTTACTGTGATTTACTTCATTTTTTATTCATCAAGTCCAAAACTTACACCTAATGCATTATTTATTTTACTCATAACTAATTTATCATTTATATGCCCTATTTTTTCTTTTAGTCTACTTTTATCTATTGTTCTTATTTGTTCAGCTAAAATTACAGAATTATTTTTTAGTCCATCTGCATTACCATTTATTTCTATATGTGTTGGAAGCTTTGCTTTGTTTGTCTGAGATGTAATTGCAGCTGCAATTACCGTAGGACTATATTTGTTTCCTAAATCATTTTGTATAATTAAAACTGGTCTGATTCCTCCTTGTTCTGAACCGACTACTGGACTTAAATCTGCATAAAACATATCTCCTCTTTTTATTGTCATTATATTCACTCCTACTATTACCATATTTTTTAAGTCTGTATATTCGTAAATTAATTTAAAATAGAATTCTTTTACAACTATTCCCATATATAAGAGTTGTTTATGGGATGTATAAATATATTTTAATTTAATTCTATTTCATTATATTGTATGTTTATTGTCATATTTTGGTTAGCATCTTCTATAATTAACTTTGTAGGTTTTTTGCTTGCTTTATTTATGTACAATATTTTGTTTTCAGTGTATTTATTTTTAATATTATTTTTTGTTTTCATTATTATTTCTTCATTATTTTCTTCATAATTGGAATTTTCATAATTTTTATAATTTTCTATAAAATTATTTAAATCTAAACAGTTTTCTTCTAAACCTTTATAATTTTCAAAAATTGTTGATAAATTTAAATTAGTATTTTCTATTTTTAAATTTCCGTCTTTTTTTATTATTTTTGTTCCTTTTATATTTGCAGGTTCTATTACTTCTTGAATATTACCGTTTTCACTATTATATTCTTGATTTAAAATATATTTGTTTTTATTTTTATTGCTATTTACTTGGACATTTATATTTGATTTGTATGAATTAATATTTAAAATATAATTTACGATTTCCTGACTATCCATATTGTTTCCAATTT
>USQS01000083.1 GCA_900556865.1 uncultured Clostridium sp.
CAATTCAATATATATTAGAAAACGGAATTATTAAATTAAAAAATAATAATTATATAAGAATAATAAAAATAAATCCAATTAATTTTAATTTAAAATCAGATTTAGAAAAAGAAGCTATATTAAATTCATATAAAATATTTTTAAAAACATGCAATTTTAATTTTCAAATATTAATTCAAAGTAATAAAGAAGATTTAACAAAACATATTAATAAAATAGAAAAAAACATAATTCAAGAAAATAATTTAATTAAAAATATTTCTAAAAAATACATCCAATATATAAAAAAACTGAATCATGAGAAAAAATCATCATCTAAAAATTTTTATATTATATTAAAATGTAAAAATGAAAATAAAGAAATATTAAATAATGAAGATTATTTGATGGAAAAATTAAATGATCAATATTTTAAGATTAAAGAATGCTTATCAAGATGTGGAAATATAGTAGAAGACATTAGTAATAAAAATCAAATTATTGATATATTATTTTCATTTTTAAATTTCAGAATATATTTAAATTATAATTAAAATAAATATTCATAAAAGAAAAACAAAAAAATAAATTGTTGTTACAAAAAGACAAAAGAGATAAATGTAAGTAGTAATCAACTCAAAAATGAATTGTTTTTTAATTTCTTATAGTAGTTAAACTAATGTGGAAAAATAAGTGAAAAACATACAACAAAACACTTCGGCTATAAGAAAAAGCTCAAAATATAAAAAAATCAAAAGCATGTTTAAAATTGTTTACATAAACATGGAAGACAAAAAATACTAAGATAGAAATAAAAGAACAAAGTAAAAACATATCCTATTTGACAAAAAAATAAGAATAACAAGGAGGGGATAATATTCATAAAATATTAAAAAGAATAAGAGCTAATTTAAAGGAAAAGATAAATTTATTAAATAATAAAATAAGTAAAAAAGAAAATAAACCAGAATTTTTTCAAGGAACTTTTTCAAGTAAAGACTATTTAAGTCCATCTTATATAAATATTTCAAATCCAAAATTTATTGAAATCGATAATACTTATTATTCTACATTAATTATCACAAATTATTTTAGAGAGCAAACAGATTTAATATTAAAATCAATTATTGATACAAATATAAATTTAAATATTTCTATTTTTTATGAAAAACAAGATACATATAAAACAATAAGAGATATAACATATCATATTGGAAATGTAGGTGTTGATTTAAAAGAAGGAAATCAAAATAGACAAGATATAGACATTGCAGCATTTACATATAATGACGCCAAATATATCAGAAAAGAAATGCAAATAAATAATGAAGAATTATATTTTTTATATATTTATGTAACAACATTTTCGAATGATATAAAAGAATTAGAATATTCATTAAATAAAATAGAAGGAATTATACAAAGTAAAGGAATGCAAACGAAAAGGGCGTATTTTAGGCAAGAACAAGCATATTTAACAGCATTACCATTTATGGAAAATTCTATAGATTTAAAAAATGCAGCTAAAAGAAATGTATTAACAAGTGGACTAGTTGCAACATACCCATTTATTTCATCTGCAATATTTGATGAAGAAGGTATTTTTATTGGAACTAATATTTATAATAATTCTTTAGTATTTATTGATAGGTATAATAAAAATAAATATAAAAATTCAAATATATGTATTTTTGGAACTAGTGGTGCAGGAAAATCATTTTATACAAAATTATTAGTTTTAAGAAATAGACTATTAGGAATAGAACAATATATTATAGATCCAGATAGAGAATATGGGAATATGTGTGAAAAATTAGAAGGATCACTTTTAAAAATAGGGCCAAATTCTAATTCATATATAAATGTATTTGATATTATGGAAGAAAGTTTAGAAGATAATGAACAAGGGTATTTAGCAAATAAATTAGGTAAATTAATTGGATTTTTTAATTTGATTTTTGGAAATTTAAATGAAGAAGAAAAAGCAATACTAGAAGAAAAAATAATTGAATTATATAAAAATAAAGGAATTACATTTGATGATGAAACATTATATAAAAAAGAAGAAAATAAAATAATAATTAAACCAATTTTTAAAACAACATATGATATGCCAATTTTAGAAGATTTTTATAATTTATTAGGACAAGATGAAAAAACAAAAAAATTCCAAATAAAATTAATTCCATTTGTAAAAGGATCACTAAAATTTTTTAATAATTATACTAATGTAAATTTAAATAATTCTTTAATTGTTGCAGATATTTATGAATTAGGAGAAGATAATTTGAAATATGGAATGTTTATTTTTATTGAATTATTTTGGAATAAAATAAAAAAAGATAGAAATAAAAATAAAGCAATTTATATGGATGAAATATGGAGATTAATAGGTGTAACTTCTAATAAAGAAGTAGCAAGCTTTATATATAAAATATTTAAAACAATTAGAAAATATGGAGGAAGTGCAGTTGCAATAACTCAGGATATTTCAGATTTATTTAGCCTAGAAGATGGAACATATGGAAAAAGTATTTTAAATAATTCAGAAATAAAAACATTTTTTGCTTTAGAAGAAGAAAATATAAAAGTATTAGAAAAATATACAAATTTATCAGAAAAAGAAAAAATAGAAATTAAATCATTAAAAAGAGGAGAATGTTTAATGTTTATTGGAGCAGAACATATTTTAACAAAAATCGAATCAGCAGATTTTGAAAAAGAAATAATTGAACCTAATAAAGAAAGGAACTTATTATGAAAAAAATAATTACTGCAATAGGAAATGAAATATTAAATAAAAAATTAAAAAAAGAAAATGATTTCGAAGTAATAATAGAAGACATACAATATAAAGAAGGAATAATAGAATATTTAGAAAAAGAAAATAATATTGATATTTTAATTATTAGTGAATTATTGCCAGGAAATATTGAATTAAAAGAATTAATAGAAAAAATAAAAAATATAAATTCAAATATTGAAATAATTATATTTTTAGAAAATAAAAATACAGAATTAGAAAATTATTTATATGCAAAAGGAATTTATAATATTTTTTATAATAATCAAATTGAAATTGAAGAAATAATTAAAATAATAAATAATAAAAATATAGAAATAAATAATGAATTAAAAGAAATAAAACAGATGCTATTAGAAAAACAAAAAAATAAAGTAAATAATAAAAAAATAATTTTAAATAAATTAATAAATATTTTTAATAAAAAACAAAAATATGATTTAAAAGAAGAAAAAATAATTAGTGTAACAGGAACAAATGGAGTGGGTAAAAGTATATTCACAATTAATTTAGCAAACTCATTATCAAATAGTAAAAATAAAATATTAATTATTGATTTTGATATTTTAAATAATTCTCTTCATACA
>USQS01000084.1 GCA_900556865.1 uncultured Clostridium sp.
GAATTTATAAATATAATAGATAAAAATAATATAAAAATGAGAGTATGGGAAAGAGGAGCAGGAGAAACCCTAGCATGTGGCACTGGAGCTTGTGCAACAGCTGTAGCTGCAGTTTTAAATGGATATACTAAAAGAAATGTTACAATAGAACTTTTGGGTGGTAAGTTAGAAATAGAATGGAATGAAAAAGATAATCATGTTTATATGACTGGACCTGCAACAACGGTATTTGAAGGTGAAATTTAAATAAAGGGAGAAAAAACGAATGGAAAAATTATATAATGAACTAATGCAAGCAAATGTAATTAAAGAAGAAAAAAATATCAGTGAATTAATAAAAGATATAGTACCATTAAAAGAAAAAAGATTTACAGATTTAGAATTACAAGCAGATAGAAAAGAAGAATTTAGTTTAGTGGTATATAAAAAAGAAAATATTTTTGAAAGATTTATAAATAGCATGAAAATAATAATAGAAAAATTTAGAATAATAAATCATTCTAGAAGTTTACAATATGCTGAAAATAAATCTGAAGATATAAAATGAAGGGAAAGTGATTTTTATGTTTATAAATGAAAACTTTTTAGAATTACAAGATAGTTATTTGTTTTCAACAGTAGCAAAAAAAGTAGCAGAATTTCAAAAAAATAATCCAGAAAAAAAGGTTATAAAACTAGGAATAGGAGATGTTACAAAACCTATTGTACCTGCTGTAATAGATGCAATGCATAAAGCAATAGATGAACAAAGGAAAACAGAAACATTTAGAGGGTATGGACCAGAACAAGGATATGATTTTTTAAGAAATGCAATTGTAGAGAATGATTTTAAAGGGCTTGGAATAGCACCAGATGAAATATTTGTATCAGATGGAGCAAAATGCGATTGCGGAAATATTGTAGATATTTTCGGAGCTGATAACAAAGTTGCAATAACAGATCCAGTTTATCCTGTATATATAGACACAAATGTTATGTCAGGAAGAAGCGGAAAATTTAACGAAAAAACTGGAATGTACGAAAATATTGTATATATGCCAGTTTCAAAAGAAAATGGCTTTGTACCAAAACTTCCAAAAGAAAAAGTAGATATAATCTATTTATGTTTTCCAAACAATCCAACAGGAACAGTATTAAAAAAAGAAGAATTACAAAAATTTGTAGACTATGCAAAAGAAAATGACGCAATTATTCTTTTTGATGCAGCATATGAAGTATTTATTACAGAGCCTGACATTCCACATAGTATATATGAATTAGAAGGAGCAAAAGATGTTGCAATAGAATTTAGAAGTTATTCAAAAACGGCGGGATTTACAGGAATTAGATGTGCTTATACAGTAGTTCCAAAAACAGTATTTGGAAAAGATAGCAAGGAAAACAAAGTATCTTTAAACAAATTATGGAATAGAAGAACAACAACTAAATTTAATGGTGCATCTTACATAGTCCAAAGAGCGGCAGAGGCTACATATTCAGAAGAAGGAAGAAAGCAAATTTTAGAAAATATAAAATATTATCAAGAAAATGCTAAAATAATAAAAGAAGGACTTAAAGAAGCTGGTTATGAAGTATTTGGTGGAGTTAATTCTCCTTATGTATGGCTTAAAACACCTAATAATTTGTCATCTTGGGACTTCTTTGATGAATTATTAGAAAAAGCAAATGTTGTAGGAACACCAGGAAGTGGATTTGGACCATCAGGAGAAGGATATTTTAGATTAACAGCTTTTGGAACAAAAGAAAATTCAATAGAAGCAATAAAAAGAATAAAAGAAATGAAATAACAAGAAAGGTAAAACAATGATAGCATATATAAAAGGAGAATTAGCAATTAAAGCAAGAGGCTATGTTGTTATAGATGTAGGTGGAGTGGGTTATAAAATACTTATGTCAGAATTTGCTATAGAAAATATAGGAAATATTACAGATGAAGTAAAAGTTTTTACATATTATAGAGTTATGGAAGATGATATAAGTTTATTTGGATTTTTAACATTGGAAGAATTACATTTATTTGAACATTTAATTTCAGTAAGCGGAGTTGGTGCAAAAACAGCACTAGCTCTACTTGGATGTTTAGAGCCATCAGATTTTGCCGTTGCCATTATATCTGAAGATATAAATACATTAAAAAAATTACCAGGAATAGGTGCAAAAACGGCACAAAGAATTGTGTTGGAATTAAAAGATAAATTGAAAAAAGAACAAACAATAGATGAGCTTTTATTAGCAAACAAAAATATAAAAACATTGAAGAAAAAAGAAAAAAATCCTAAAGAAGATGAGGCAATATCTGCTTTACAAGTTTTAGGTTATAATAATAGAGAAATAGAAAAAGTAATAGAAAGCATAGATACAGAAGGCTTAACTTTAGAAGAAATTATAAAAATCGGACTAAAAAAATTAGCAATTAAGTAAATGGAAAGGAAGTAAGAATGCAGCCAATAACATATGAATTATTACATGTAGATAAAAATTCAGGAGCAAGAAGAGGTGTTGTGCATACACCACATGGAGATATACAAACTCCAATTTTTATGCCAGTTGGAACTCTTGCAACTGTAAAGTCGATGACACCAGAAGAATTAAAAGATGAAGTTAAAGCACAAATAATTCTATCAAACACATATCATTTACATTTAAGACCAGGGGATGAGCTTGTAAAACAAGCAGGTGGATTACATAAATTTATGAATTGGGACAGACCAATTTTAACAGATAGTGGTGGTTTTCAAGTATTTAGCTTAAGTGGTCTTAGAAAAATAACAGAAGAAGGTGTTAAATTTGCTTCTCATTTAGATGGAAAAAAGCTTATGTTTACACCAGAATCTGTTATGAAGATAGAAGAAAATTTAGGTGCAGATATAATTATGGCATTTGATGAATGTTGCAAATACCCATCAACATATGAATATACAAAAAAATCTATGGAAAGAACAACAAGATGGGCAATTAGATGTAAAAAAGCACATAAAACAGAAAATCAAGGATTATTTGGAATAATTCAAGGTGGTTTTTATAAAAATTTAAGAAAAAAATCTGCAGAAGATTTAATTGCTTTAGATTTTCCAGGCTATGCAATAGGTGGAATAAGTGTTGGAGAGCCAAAAGAAGAATTTTTAGAAATTTTAAAATTTACAGCTCCTCTTATGCCAGAAAATAAACCACGCTATTTAATGGGAGTTGGAACACCAGACTATTTAATAGAATCGGCATTAGCAGGAATAGATATGTGTGACTGTGTTTTACCAACACGTTTAGCACGTCATGGCAC
>USQS01000085.1 GCA_900556865.1 uncultured Clostridium sp.
TTTTATAGTTATTCTCATTTATACACTACTATTTGCCACTTGATTTTTTAAATTTTTCTACTTTCATGACAAACAAAATATATTATCTGATATTTTTCAGAAAGTATATTAATTAAATTAATTGCATTTTTTATTTTTTTCTCATCTAAATTTACAAAAGGATCATCTAAAATAATAAATGGTTCTTCATTTTTAAATAACACTTGTATTAGGCTAAATCTCATGCATAAATAAATCAAATCTTGATAACCTGTACTAAAATACTTTAGCTCTTTATTTGAACCTTGTTCATTTATTTTTACTTCTAAATTAACATCTAGTGAAGATTTAATTTCCACTCCATTTATTAATTTAACATTTTCAACAAAACTTTTTTGCATATCTTCTAAATATCTTGAAGAAAATTGTTCTTTAGCTTTTTCTAAATATTGTTTTGTTTTAACCAGAATCTCATATTGTTCTTGCATCTTTGCAATTTCTTGTTTTATTTCTTCTAATTCAATTTCCTTATCTTGGGCTTCATCTAAATTAGTTTCTAAAAGCTCTATTTGACTTTTATTATAATTTTTTTGGTCGTTTAATTTATTTATTCCTTCTTCTATAAAGTTAATTTTTCTTTCTAATGTTGCAGAATTTTCTTCAAAACTATAGGTGGTTCTTAATTTTTGCACATTATTTTCTTTTTCAAATTCTTGCTTTATTTTTAATTTTTGTTCATAGTCTGTTTTTAATCTTTCAAATTCTTGTCTTTGGGTCTGCTTTTCTTTTTCATGTAAATTATTTAATGTATCAAGCAAATTTTCTAAATTCTCTTTTTCTTTCCTTTTTAATAAAATATTTCTTTTTTTATTTTTTGACATATTTGCTTTATATATTAATGCTACAATACAAACCAATGTAACCAAATACAAAGCTACTAATATTTTATTTGAATTTCTTACAATAGAAATAGTAGCTATAAATGCAAAAACAATAGCAATTATTCCAAGTACAATATTTATATTTTTATTTGCTTTTATAGAACTTTCAAAATTTTCAATTATACTTGCTATATTTTTCAAATTGTTTGCATTAAGCTCAATTTTACTTTCTATTTCACTTTTTTCTTGTAATTTATTTTCATATTCTTCATAAAGTCTCTTACTTTGCTCATAATTATTGTTTATATTATTATAATACTCCATTTTGGCTTTTTTTGTATCTTCTTCTATTTGTAGTTTAATCTTTTTTTGTAAAGTTTCTTTTTCTAATTCTTTTTCTTTTATTTTTTTGTTTATCTCGTCATTTTGTTTTTTTCTTTGAAGATAAGAAATTTCATCAATTTTGCTTTTTTCTAGGTCTTTTTCTATCATCGTTTTTCGTAGCATTTTTTCGTTTAACTCTCCCCTGCCTCCAGTTTTTTTGTAAGTTTTTATTGCTTCATCTAATATTTCAAATGCTTTTTTAGATGTGTTCACATCGTTTTCGCTTTCTAAAACATTACCAAGTTTAGCACTTATGCTATCATTTATAGATGTTTCAACATTTTGCCCTGATATAAATGTACTTCTTTCATATGCTTCTTTATTTAATTTAAAAATTTCTTCTCCTATGTTTTGTGAAAAATCCGTACACTCTAAATTTGTTTCTAAATTATATAATTTAAAAATATCTTCATTTTCTTTTTTACCAAAAAACCTTTCTAGTTTATATTTTTTGTTATTTAACTGAAACTCAATATTTCCACCAAAAGCACCACCTTGCCATGGTTCATATTTTTTTCTGTCTATTAATTGCTTTGTGTTTCTTTTTGAATCCATACCATAAAACATAGATTTTATAAAACTTGCAAATGTTGTTTTTCCAAAACCATTTTCTTCTTTTATTGTATTTAAGCCACTTTTAAAAACATAATCGAAATTGCTTAATTTTCCAAAATTTTCTATATGACACTTTAATAATTTCAATTTAAATTACCTCCTCTCCAGAAAGGGCTTTTATTCCTGTTGTTATTATTTTTTTTGTTTCTTCTTCTGGTAAATTTTGCTCAATTACTAACCTAATAAACTCTCCTTTTAAAGAAACGTCATGTTTAAAGCTCATGTAGTCTATATTTAAAGAGGTTTCATCATATATTTTTGCAAAATAATACATAGAATTATATTTTTTTTCTAAATATGTTATGTCTCTTTCTGCTTCTAGCTCTACCTTTCCTTTTAATACTATTTTTATTAATGCTGTTTTTTCTATTTTAGTTAAATTTTCATCTATTTTCTTTTCCGTATCTATTGAGGTAAAACAACCTGAAATGTCTACTATTATTTCATATAAATGCCTACTTGCAAATGGAATAAATTGATAGTTTAATGTTTTTTCTTCTTCGTTTATATCTAACAATACAAAGCCTTTTTCTCCACATTCGTCAAACCCTCTTCCTTCTAAACAACCAGAATAACAATATATTCCTCTTGAATCTAGTTTTTCTGCTTTAAATTTATGAATATGACCTAATGCTAAATAATCTATATTTTTATTTTTTAATTTCTGCAAATTTATTGTTTCTGATTTATCTTTTTGGTCATATAAACTTTCTTGTCCATGCATTGTTACTATATTTATATTGTCTTTTTCTAAAAATAAAGTATTATATATTTCATACTCTGATTTTCCACCAAATTCTATTCCTGAAATTGTTATATTTCCATATTTGTATGTAACCCACTCTTGGTTAGTAAATAATTTTAAATTTGATGGAATTTCTTCTATTTGTTCTAAAAAACCTGCTTCATCATGATTTCCTTTTAGATATATAAAATCTATTTCAGGATTAAATTTTATTGTGTCTATTACTATATTTCTTGCTTTTTGCGTTATGTTTTTTTTGTCAAACATATCTCCTGCAATTATTATTATTTTAACATTATTTTCTACTGCATATTTTACCATATTTTGATATGTTATAAGAATTTCGTTTCTACGTTCTTTCGCCTTTTTACTATCTAAATTTGATTTCATTTTTGAATCTAAATGTAAGTCACTACAATGAATTATCTTCATATTTACAATTTTTCCTTTCTTAAAGTTTTAAAAATTATTTTTGAACTTTTTCTAGATGTTATCTTATCAAAAACGAAGAATTTTGTCAATAATTTTACAAACATTTTTTTGCAATTTGATATTTTGGGTTACAATTCACAGCGCATCAATATTTCACTTAAAAAATTTGATACTATATTGTTTTGAAATACCGCGTAAGCGACCAAACGA
>USQS01000086.1 GCA_900556865.1 uncultured Clostridium sp.
GATGGAAATTTAAGTATTATAAATGATGCAGAACTTCCTTTAATTATTTATAATATATTTAAAGAATTAGGATTTGAAAAGTTTACTATTAATATAAATAATAGAAAAATTTTAAATGGTCTTTTTGAAGAATTAGAGCTTACAAAATTAGGAACAGATATTTTAAGAATAATAGACAAAATAGAAAAAATAGGAAAAGAAAATGTTATAAAAGAATTAGAAGAATTCAAAATAACAAAAGAAAAAATATCAAAAATTATTGATTTTATTGAAATACAAGGTTCAAATGACGAAAAATTGAATAAATTAAAATCTTTTAATTTTAAAAATGAAATTTTTGCAAATGGAGTTCAAGAATTAGAAGATGTTGTAAAATATATGAGAGCTTTTGGAATGCAAGAAAACAACTTTAAAATTGAGCTAACAATAGCTAGAGGTTTAGATTATTATACAGGTACGGTATATGAAACTTTTTTAGATGATTACAGAAGTTTAGGAAGCGTATGTTCTGGCGGAAGATATGAGAATTTAGCAGAATACTATACTGATAAAAAACTACCTGGAGTAGGAATATCAATTGGTTTAACGAGACTTTTCTATCAATTAAATGAAATTAAATTAATTGAGGCTAAAAAGAAGTCAATTGCAGATGTTTTAATTATTTCAATAACAAATAATTTTGAATATGTAGCTAAAGTTGCCAATAAGTTTAGAGATAAAGGAAAAAATGTTCAAATATATTATGAAGATAAAAAAATAAAAAATAAATTCAAGTATGCAGATAAGCTTCAAATACCATATACAATAGTAATAGGAGAAGATGAAGAGAAACTTAATACATATACAATTAAAAATATGATTACTGGAGAACAAACACAAGAGGAGGTTTAATGATTGCCTTTAAGGAGGAATGTAATTTAAAATGGAAAATGAAAACATAACAAAGCCAGAATTAGAGAGCTTGCAAGAAGAAAAATTAGAGAAAACATTAAGACCACAAACATTGGATGAATATATTGGTCAAACTAAAGTTAAAGAAAGTATGAAAATTTATATTAAAGCAGCAAAGAAAAGAAAAGAACCACTTGACCATTGTTTGTTTTATGGGCCTCCAGGTTTAGGAAAAACTACAATATCTGGAATTATTGCGAATGAAATGCATTCAAAAATAAAAATAACTTCAGGACCTGCAATTGAAAAACCAGGAGATTTAGCAGGTCTTTTAACAAGCTTGGAAGAATTTGATGTTTTATTTATTGATGAAATTCATAGATTAAGTAAAGTTGTTGAAGAAATTTTATATCCTGCTTTGGAAGACTTTGTTTTAGATATTACAATAGGAAAAGGAGCAGAAGCAAAGTCAATAAGAATTGATTTACCAAAATTTACTCTAATTGGTGCCACTACAAAGGCAGGGTCTCTTACAACACCATTAAGAGATAGATTTGGAATTGTACAAAGACTTGAACTTTATTCTGTAGAAGATTTATCAACAATTGTAAAAAGATCAAGCAAAATTTTAGAAGTAGAAATTGATGAAGAATCAAGCAAAGAAATTGCAAGAAGGTCAAGAGGAACACCGAGAATAGCAAATAGACTACTAAAAAGGGTTAGAGATTATGCGCTTGTTTTGGGAGATGGAAAAATAAATTTAAAAATTACAAAACATGCATTAAATGAACTTGAAATAGATGAACTTGGGCTAGAAGAAACTGATAGAAGAATGTTAACTATGATGATTGTACAATATTCAGGAAGACCTGTTGGAATAGAAGCATTAGCAGCCTCACTAGGAGAAGAAATAGACACAATTGAAGATGTGTATGAGCCATATTTATTGCAAATAGGGTTTATTGCAAGAACTCCAAGAGGAAGAATTGCTCTTCAGCCAGCATATGAGCATTTAGGGTATGATTATCAAACTAAAATGTATTAAAAAGGAGAATAAAAATGAAGTTATTAATGCATACATGTTGTGCACCTTGTAGTGTATATTGTATAGATGAATTAAGAAGTGAAAATATAGAGCCAACTGTATATTGGTTTAATCCTAATATTCATCCATATATGGAATATAAAGCAAGAAGGGATACTTTGAAAGAATATACTAAATTAATAGGAGTACAAGCTATATTTGAAGAAAACTATGGATTGAGAGAGTTTTGCAAAAATGTAGTAGATGATTTAGAAAATAGATGTGTGAAATATTGCTATAAAGTGCGTTTAGAACAGACTGCAAAATATGCAAAAGAAAACGGATATGATACTTTTTCTACTACATTATTAATTAGTCCATATCAAAATCATGAGGCTCTTAAGCAAATTGGAGAAGAAATGGCTCAAAAATATGATATAACTTTTTTATATAGAGATTTTAGACCAGGCTTTAGAGAAGGACAAGTAAAAGCAAGAGAACTTGGATTATATATGCAAAAATATTGTGGGTGTGTGTTTTCAGAGGAGATGAGATATAATAACCACAATACTACAAAGCCTAGTATTCCCAACGGTTACAAGATGCCAAGAAAATCTAGAATGCAAGTTAAAAAAATAGAAAATAAAGAAGATTATATTGATTTACTTTTAGAGGCAGATCCTTCAAAAGATATGATACACAAGTATTTGAACGATTCTGATGTATATGCTTTAAAAAAGGAAGATGAGCTAATTTCTATTGCAGTAATTTTGCCTATTTCTAGAAAAACATTAGAGTTAAAGAATATAGTTACGAAAGAAAGTTATAGAAATAAAGGTTATGCAAAAACCCTTTTAAAATCGCTATGTGGTAATTATAAACAAAAATATGACAGAATGTTGGTAGGAACAACGGAGAATAACATTCCTTTCTATGTTAAGCAGGGATTTGATAAATATGAGAAAACAATTAAAAATTTCTTTATAGATAATTACAATGAAGAAATTAAAGATGGAGATTTAATTTGTACTGATTTAATATATTATTCAAAAGATTTAAAGAAAAAAGTTAAAGATAAATAGTAAAAGTTGTCGTTGAGATTGCAATTTAATTTTTAAACAAAATACAAGTAAAAAATAAAGGAGAGACATATATGATACATAAAATGAAATTAAATAAAAGCCCATTTGAAAGAATAAAAAATGGAACAAAAACAATTGAATTTAGATTATATGATGAAAAAAGACAGCAAATAAAAGTTGGAGACAAAATTGAATTTTCAAAATTACCAGATTTACAAGAAAAATTGTTAGTTGATATTATCGATT
>USQS01000087.1 GCA_900556865.1 uncultured Clostridium sp.
AGAGGTTAACGGAAAAAGAAGAATAAGTATTGAAAATGAAATTATGAAAGATAAAAATAAAGTTCGAGTTAAAGTTTTTAATACTTTTACAGGTTTTTCTGATGAAGAAATGTTAAGAATATGGAATAGGTTTTATAAAGCAGATGAATCAAGGAAACGAGAAAAAGGCGGAAATGGAATTGGGCTTTCTTTGGTAAAGGCTATAATGAATAATTATGGAAATGAGTATGGAGTTAAAAATGTTGCTGGGGGAGTAGAATTCTATTTTGATATAGATTATAAAGAAAAATAAGAGAAAGTACTTGAATTAACTATCTTTTTTTAGTAAAATAGAATAAGAAGTTGATTTAAGTACTTTTTAGTGCTTAAGAAGAAAGGATTTACAAAAAAATATGGAAAAAAATAAAAGAAGAGATGTAGAAGAAAGAAGAGTAAAAAATAGAAGAAATAATGAAAGAAGAAGAGAAAACAGAGGGATTGTTGACAGAAGAGGAAAAATGGAAAGAAGAGAAAATTTTAAAAACAATGAACAAAATGAAACTAAAAATTTTGATGACCAAATTGAAGGTAGAAATGCAGTTATAGAACTTTTAGAAAGTGATAAAGATATTAATAAAATTTATATCACTAAAGGCGAACAAAAAGGATCTATAAATAAAATTATTGCAATGGCAAATGAAAAAAAGGTAATTATAGTAGAAAAAGATAAAAGACAAATGAATTTAATGGCACAAACTGAAAATTACCAAGGGGTAATTGCTATTGTTCCTCCATTTGAATATTCAGAAATAGAAGATATTTTAGAATTGGCAAAGATAAAAAACGAGAAGCCATTTATTTTAATTTTAGATGGAATAGAAGATACACATAATTTAGGTGCAATAATTAGAACTGCAGAAATTGCTGGAGTACATGGAATTATTATTCCTAAAAGAAGAGCAGCTAGTGTAAATAGTACTGTAAGCAAAGTGTCTTGTGGAGCTGTACAATATATGAAAATAGCAAGAGTAAATAATATATCTGATTCAATAAACAAGTTAAAAGAAAATGGTGTATGGGTTTGCGGAACCGCTATTGATGCAAAATCATATTATTTTGAACAAGATTTTAAAGAGCCAATTGCAATCGTAATTGGTAATGAAGGAAAAGGAATGAGTCAACTAGTAAAGAAGAATTGTGATTTTTTAGTTAAAATACCAATGAAGGGAAAAATTCAGTCACTTAATGCATCTGTTTCTACTGGAATAGTTGTGTATGAAGTCTTAAAACAAAGAAATTTTAAATAAAGAAAGGTGTGTAAAAGTTATGAGAAAAAATGTGATAATACCTATAGCTATTATAGTGTTTGTTTTAGTAATGTGTGCATGGGTATTTCTTTATATTGAAACAGATTTTTTTAAAGAGAAAGATATGATGTTTCAAAAATATTTAGCCCAAGGTTTATCTGAAGTAGTTCAAGATATAGATGTTTCAAATATAGAAAATTATTTTATTGAACTTCAAAAGCAAGATTATAGTAAAAAAACTGAAATAGATTTAAAGTTTTCAGAAAAAGAGGATGATCAACCAGAGCTATATAATATAAAGGGAGCGGCAATTGTTAATAATTCAGACCAGACTTCTTATAGAAAATTGGTTGCAAAATATGGGGAAGAAGAGCTTTTAAATACAGAATTTTTAGAAAGAGAAAATATGTATGGTTTAAGATTTTCAAATATTGTAAAACAATTTGTAACTTTTGAAAATTCTAATATTTCATATGTTATTTCAAGTATGGGGTATAAAGGCCAGTATCTTTCAGAAAAATTAAACAAAGCTGATGCTGTAAGTTTATTGAAATTTAGTGATGAAGAAAAAAGTTCTTTACAAAAGAAATATATTAACATTATTTTTTCAGATGTGAATAAAAAAAGTTATTCAAAAACCTTGAATTCAACTATTACTTTAGGAAATGGCCAAAGTATAACAACTACAGCATATTCTTTGGTGGTAAATAAAAATGAGTTGGATAGAATGTATAAAAGACTATTAAGTCAACTAGCAGAAGATGAAATTATATTAAATAAGTTAGACGCTGTGCAAAAAAAGTTTGAGGAAGCAGGATTTACTTTGCAAGAAGGAGAATCTTTAAAAGATAAATATTCGTCAAGTTTAAAACAAAAAGCAGATGAAATTGAGTATGAAGGAACAGACACAAGAAAGATTATGTTTACGGTATATCAAGCTAATAAAAATACGGTAAGGATTGAAGTAAAAGATGAAACACAACAAATTAATTTAGATATGCTTGCACTAAATGGGGAAAATACATTATATTTAAAAACTATAAAAAATACTAATGATGGACAAGATGTAAGGTCTTATTCTTTAGGATGTAAGGATGAAGAAAATAGAATAATAAGAAAAATAAGCTATGCTGAAAATGACAATGTTAATTTTAATACTGAAATTGAATTTACAAATTCTCAAAATAGGAAGGATATAAATTTTGAAGGAAAATATTCAGATAAAAATATAAAGGATTTTAGTTTTACTGGAAAAGAAGAATTGGATTTTAGCCAAAAGGCAAAAATTCCTGTTGCTTTTAATGATGAAAATAATATTGTTTTAAATGATTATGATGGAGAAAAAATAAATAGCATATTAAAAGAATTAAAGCTTAGAGTAATAAGTAATTTAAATGAAACTCAATTAAAAATAAATACTAAAATGTTAAACAATATTTTAATTATGATTGATAACAGAGAAAAAAGGTTAGCACAGGAGGAACTAGAAAATATAGAACTTCAAAAGAAAAGGTTTAATAATAAATTTGAGTTATATAAAGGACAAGATTTAAAGTATAATACTATTATTAATTTGCTTAAGTCTGCAAAATATAACATGAAGGATTATAAAGTTGAAAATGGAAAAATAGAAATATTAATTGAAAAAGGTGTTGAAAATGAGGCAAAGGCTGCAGAGATAGAACCATCAATTACAAATGACAGAACATATGATGTTGATATTAAATATTCAAAAGATGGGGTAATTAATGCTATTATTATTTCTGTGTATAAAAAATAATTTTTTAAAACTCTTGACTTTTTTTGAGTAATTATATAAAATTAAAACCATAAAAGGAAAAAATAAAAAAGTGAGGTAGTTTAGAATGATGAAAAAGCTTGAAACCCTTGGGACTGTACACACACACACACACACA
>USQS01000088.1 GCA_900556865.1 uncultured Clostridium sp.
AGCTTCTAGTGGAGTTTATTTTTGAAACCTACATCGTTTAATTTCTTATTCATTTGTCGGTGAGATTATCTTTCAAAATTTAAAAGGAGTCAATTATCACTCCCTTCCATTGTGTCTACCTCAATTTAATAATTTTCTTATACATTGTTTTAAGCTTTCAAAACTCTTTCCGTTCTTTACCATAATACATTATCAAGTGCTTCTTTGGTTACTTCCCTTTCTGATAAGTCCGCATTTATCCTTACAATAGGATAATCTTCTTTAGATATCAATTCTTCGTATACATCTTTTATTTGAACTAATCCTTCTCTTTTTTCATATGGAGCTCTCTCTTTGCCACTTCTTTGAGCAATTCTTTGTAATGCAACATCATTTATTGATTTATATAAAAGTTTTCCATAATTCCTTATTACCTCTATTTTATTTAAAATAATTATTATTTTTCAGTTATTATGTGTATTATTATTTTTATATTATAGAAAGTTCGGAAAAATTTCCTATAATATCTATAGAGTACCATAAATGATACTCTATTAACTAATTATTTACTTTTTTACTACTATATTAAAAATCTTATTAGGAACATAAATTTCCTTTACAACATTATTTTTTTCAAAAATATCCTTAACACGTTCATCAGCTTTGATTTTTTCAAGAATTTCATCTGGAGAAAAAGCCGCATCAACAGTAACACAAAGTTTGAGTTTACCATTAACTTGAATAGGAATATCTTTTGTTCCACCATTCATTTCGCTTTCTACTACTGCAGGCCATTCTTCATTATAAACAAAACCTTCTTTTCCAATCTTTTCCCATAACTCTTGTGTAAAATGAGGTGCAAGTGGAGAAAGTAAAGTTACAAATATTTCTACAACATTTTGTAAAACTTCTACATTTACATTTTCATCTTTAATATAGTCATTAATTTTGTTAGATAGCTCCATACTCCTTGCAATAGCAGTATTAAATCTAAAATCATTAATATCATTTCCCATTGCTTTAATTGTTTGGTTTTTCCATCTAAGTAGTTCTTTTTCTTTGGCTCCTATTTCTTTAGTTGATTTACCTGTTTTTAATTCATTATATTTTTCAATCAATCTTTCAATTCTTGAAAAATATTTTACCATTGATTCAATACCTTTTTCATTCCAAGGACCACCTTGTCTGTATTCAAACCCAAACATTATATACATTCTAAATACATCTGAACCATATTTTTCTATATATTCCTCTGGAGAAACAGTATTTCCTTTGCTTTTACTCATTTTGTTTCCATCTGGTCCTAAAATCATACCTTGATGTATTAATTTTTTAAATGGCTCATCAAAATTTAAGTATCCTAAATCTCTTAATGCTTTTGTCATAAATCTTGCATAAATTAAATGCATTGCAGCATGTTCTTTTCCTCCGACATATACATCAACTGGTAACATTTTATTTACCAATTCCTTGCTAAATGCTTCTTTATCATTTTTAGCATCTGGATATCTTAATTCATACCAAGAAGAACATACAAAAGTATCTAATGTATCTGCTTCTCTTTTAGCTTTACTTCCACATTTTGGACAAGTGCAGTTCATAAACTCACTTGATTTTTTTAGTGGTGATTCTCCGTCTGGCTTAAATTCAACATTATGTGGTAATAATACTGGTAAATCTTCTTCTGGTACCGGTACAGCTCCACATTTATCACAATATATAATTGGAATAGGTGCTCCCCAATATCTTTGTCTTGATATTAACCAATCTTTTAATCTATAATTTACAGTTTTATTTCCTTGTTTTGTTTTATTTAAATCTTCTGTAATGGTACTTTTAGCAACTTTAGAAGATAGTCCATCATATTTTCCACTATTTATTAATATTCCATATTCTGTATATGGTAATTGAATCTCTTCATCTGAACTACTTTTTATTACCTGTTTTATTGGTAATTTATATTTACTTGCAAATTCAAAGTCTCTTGTATCATGTGCTGGAACTGCCATTACAGCTCCTGTTCCATAGTCTTCTAACACATAATCTGCAATCCAAATAGGTACTTTTTCCCCATTTATTGGGTTTATTGCATATGCTCCTGTAAATACTCCTGTTTTTTCTTTTTCTGTTGATAATCTTTCAATTTCACTTAATTTTGCTGTTTCTTTTATGTAATTTTCCACATTCTCTCTACATTCTGGTGTTGTTATTTCTTGAACTAAATCGCTTTCTGGTGCTATAACAACATATGTAACACCATTTAGTGTATCTGGTCTTGTTGTAAAAACTGTTATCTCTTTTCCGTTGCTTTCACATTTAAATTTAATTTCACTACCTTCAGATTTTCCAATCCAATTAATTTGAACTTTTTTAGTTGATTCTGGCCAATCTAATTTTTCTAATCCCTGTAACAATTCTTCCGCATAATCTGTAATTTTGAAAAACCATTGTGATAATTTTCTCCTTTTTACCTCGTGACCACATCTTTCACATTTTCCACCTATAACTTGTTCATTTGCTAAAACCGTTTTACAACTATCACACCAGTTAACAGGTGCTTCTTTTTTATATGCTAATCCTGCTTTATATAATTGCAAGAATAGCCATTGTGTCCATCTATAATAATTAGGCATACAAGTTTCTACTGAATAATCCCAATCATAGCTTCCACCCATTTCATCTAATTGTTTTTTCATTGTTTCTATATTTTTTAATGTTGATTCTTCCGGATGTATTTTTGTTTTTATTGCATAATTTTCTGCAGGTAAACCAAAAGCGTCGAATCCCATTGGATGAAATACATTGTACCCATTCATTTTTTTATATCTTGCAAATGAATCTGCTGGTGCATAATTAAACCAATGTCCTAAATGTAGTTTTGCTCCTGATGGATATGAAAACATTTCTAGTGTATAGAATTTTTCTTTTTTGTTATTAATATCATATTTATATATTTTTTCCTTTTTCCATTGTTTTTGCCATTTGGCATCTGTCTTCTTTGAATATTCCAAATTTAATCCCTCCATTTACAATCTTTTAAAAGTACATCACTTAAAATGAACTTAATTTTTCTAATAATTTATATTATACCATCATAGCTCAATTCTGTCCATTATTTTTAGCTATTTTTTTAATTTCTCTGTTTTGGTAAGTTACAATTCACAGTTCAGCAATGTCTGATTTAAAAAATTTGATACTATATTGTTTTGAAATACCG
>USQS01000089.1 GCA_900556865.1 uncultured Clostridium sp.
CTCTATGTGTTGTGCTATTTAAGTTTGTAAATTTAATAAAAAAAGCAAGAAAATTTTCTTGCTTTTTTTAGGTCTTTATAGTAGAATAAAAATACAAAAATATTAGAGATTTTAACGAAGTTTGTAATAGAAAATAGCATAAAAATAGACTTTATTAGCAAAGAGCCTAGCGTTTACCTTAAGAAAGGAAGGATGAAAATGAAAAAATTACCATATGGAATAAGCAATTATGAAGAGCTTATTACAGAAAATTATTACTATGTGGATAAAACCAAAAATATAGAAAAGCTTGAAGATTTAGCAGAAAAAAGAATATTGTTTTTACGTCCAAGAAAATTTGGAAAAACATTATTCACAAGTATGATTTCATATTACTATGACATAAATGCTAAAAATAAATTTGAGAAATTATTTAAAAACACATATATTGGTAAAAATCCAACACCACTTAAAAATAGTTATTGCATTTTAAAATTTAATTTTTCTGGAATTGATACAACAACAGCCCAAACAACTGTGGAAGGTTTTAAAGAAACAGCAAAAATATCAATACAAGGTTTTATAGCAGATTACAATATAGATTTTTATGTGAATGATAATCAAACAGCAGAAGATATGCTAAATAGCCTATTAGAAAGTTTTAGAGTGCAAAGAAGAGGGCAAAAAATATATGTAATAATAGACGAGTACGACCATTTTGCAAATGAGCTATTAGGGTTTCATACAGAAGATTTTAAAAATTTGGTGTCAAAAAATGGAAAAGTACGAAAATGGTATGAAATTTTAAAAAAAGGAACCGAAACGGTAGTTGATAGAATTTTCATAACAGGAGTAGCCCCAATAACGCTAGATAGCCTAACATCAGGATTTAATATTGGAAAAGATATTACGCAAGATTTTAGGTTTAATGAAATGATGGGATTTACCAAAGAAGAATTGGCAAATATAATGAAATCGGAGCAAATAGAAGAAAAAGAGCAAGAAAAAATATTACCAATAATGAAACAAAGTTATGATGGATATAAATTTTCTATAGATGGGAAAGAAAAAATATACAATTCTAATATGTGTTTATATTTTCTAAATGAATATAAAGCAATTGGAGATGTTCCAAGACAGTTAATAGACGTAAATATTGCAAGTGATTATAGCAAATTAGGAAAAATGCTAGATTTATGCAAAGGAGAAGAAAGGCGAAAAGTAATAGAAGATACAGTTGCAGGAAAAGAAATTGCTTCAGAAATAACACAAAAATTTAACCCAGCAATGGAGTTTACAGAAAAAGACTTGGTTTCGATGTTATTTTATTTGGGATATTTGACAATAGTTGGGCAAGGATTTAGCAAGCCAAAACTTCAAATACCAAATGATGTAATTAGAAAAATATATAGCGACTATTTTTTAGGTTATACTAGTAAAAGAGCAAATATTCAAGCAGACAGTATGGATACAGAAGCAATGAATACAGAAATGTTGCTTGAAGGAAAAATAGGTAAAATACTAGAAGAATTAAAAATGTATTTAACTAATTTATCAAATAGAGATTATACAAGGTTTGACGAAAAATATGTAAAACTAATTTTTTATGCTTTATGTAAAAATTTAGGAACATATCTGGTAAAATCTGAGCTAGAAATAAGTTCAAATTATTCAGATGTAATTTTAATACCAAGAATAAACCAAGATAAATATTATGGAATACTAATAGAATTTAAGTATATAAAAAAAGAAGACTATGAAAAAAATAAAGATTTGTTAGTTTTAAAACAAGAAGAAGCAAAGAAACAACTTGAAAAATATAAAAAGGCTGAAGAAGTTAAAATTTTACCAAATTTAAAAGCATATGCAATTGTGGCAATAAAAGATGAACTACATGTGGAAGAAGTGTAAAAATAAATAAAAGAAAGGAAAAGGTGGAGAATATGCAAAAGAAAATAGAACGTAAAACCCTTGTGGCCGTAAAGAGAGAAAACCATACTTTAAAAGCCAGTAGAGGAATAACACTAATTGCTCTGATAGTTACAATTATAGTATTAATAATACTCGCTTCAATTACAATTTCAACACTAACGGGAAATAACTCTATAATAAACATGGTATTAGATGCAAGAGAAAAAACAGAAATAGCAAATGAAAAAGAACAACTAGAAATTTCGGCTGCACAAGCAATGGGGAAAAACAAATATGGAGAAGTAAAAAAAAGAGGGTTACAAAAAGCATTAGATAGAAATGTGGGAGAAAATGTAACAATAGTTTCAGATGAAGAAGGTATTACAGACTTATATGTTCAGTTTACTGAATCAAAAAGAATATATATAGTAACATGTGATGGAAAAATAACCTACATTGGAGATGAAGAAAAGCTTTCAAAAACGGCAGAAATTACGGCCGACCCGGCAAGTGACCCCACACCTAAATTAGCCCACACCGTAACATTAACGGTAAAAACCGGAATTATTATGAATGAAGAAAATTTAAGGCTAAAATACGCGTGGAGCAAAAGTGCTACTCAAGAACCAGAAGAATTTAAAACAGCAGAACTAACAGGTTCTGGAAGAATAAAAAAGTGTTTAGTTACAACAGTAGATACAGAAGAAGGGGATTATTACCTATGGGCAAAAGCCTTTTTAGGCGAGAATATGGAAACAGAAGTAAACCTAAAAAAACCATTTGGACCATACAGAATAAAAGACCATAGTACATTGAGGTATTGCGGGTATGAAAGAGGTTCAACTTCAAAATTTTTAAATAGTGATACTGTAACAAGAAACAAAGTAAAAAGTGTAATATTTGTAGATTCCTTGCAAGGACGTAGTTTAGATGAGGCAAATTGCTGGGATGTATCGCAAGAACAAAAAGGCAAAATTCTTGCATGGTATGAAGTAGATGAAAATGGATATTATAGTGTAACAATAGGGCAAGATGGAGGAGTGACCGCAAATGTGAATTCAGAGTATTTATTTTGTTATATTGGATATAGTGTTGCAAATGGTACAGAAGTAAAAATAGAAGGATTAGAAAATTTAG
>USQS01000090.1 GCA_900556865.1 uncultured Clostridium sp.
CAACTATTCCAATAAAAGGCATCTTTATCCCCTTCTTAAATATTTCTCTTTTCATTATATCCTTTTATTAATTAAATTATACCTTTTAGTTAGAATTATTTTCCACACTAACATTATTACAACTTTCATTTTGTTCATCCACATTCTGTTCAATATTTGTGGAAGTAGTCTCACTGTTAGACAAATCTGTATTCAATAAATGTGACATAAAAAATAATGTTATAATAGTTACTATAGAAACCAAATATGCATAAACTTTTTCTTTATTTATTACTAAAAACATATTTTTCAAGACAAAAACCTCCAATAATAATCTTACTTTAAATTGTATGATTATTATTGGAGTAAAATACTTAAATTTTATTATTTTATTTGTTTCATAACTTCTTCAGCAAAGTTTTCTTCTTTTTTTTCTATTCCTTCGCCTTTTTCAATTCTAGCAAACTCAACAATTTCAGCACCTTTTGATTTTAATAAATCTTGTATTTTAACACTTGGGTCTTTAACAAATTCTTGCTCTACAAGGCAAATTTCGCCATAGAATTTTCCAACTCTACCTTGAACTATTTTTTCAGCTATAGCTTCTGGTTTTCCTTCATTCATAGCTTGAACTTTTAAAATTTCCATTTCTTTGTTAACTCTTTCTTCTGGTACAGCTTCTCTATTTAAAAACTCAGGTTTTGCAGCTGCAATTTGCATACAAATATCTTTTGCTAAAACATTATCAGCATTTCTCATGTTTACTAAAACAGCTATTTTTCCATCTCCGTGAATATATTTTTCTATTAATCCATCTTGTGTTTCAAATCTTACAAATCTACGAATGCTTAATTTTTCACCTATTTTAGCTATTTTGTCTGTTAATACTTCAGATACTTTTTTTCCATTTTCTTCAATTGATTCTTGCTCTAATAACTCTTCAACATTTGCAGGGTTTTTTAATGCTATTTGTTTTGCAACAGCTTCTACAAAAGCTCTAAATTCTGCATTTTGTGCAACAAAGTCTGTTTCTGAATTAACTTCTACAATTGCTCCTAATTTAGAATCTTCAGCAACATATCCTAAAACTAAACCTTCTGCTGCTATTCTATCAGATTTTTTAGCAGCTTTTGCAATTCCTTTTTCTCTTAAAAGCTCTATTGCTTTTTCCATATCTCCTTCAGCCTCTGTTAAAACTTTTTTGCAGTCCATCATTCCTGCTCCTGTTTTTTCTCTTAATTCTTTTACCATTGACGCTGTTATCATTTTTATCACATTCCTTTCTAAAATAAATTAAAAATTTTTAATTTTAGTAAATTATTTTATTATGAAAATTACCATAACTTTCATAATATAGAAAATCAAGTAGAGCAGTTATGCCCTACTCTTCAACATTTTCTTCATTTTCAGTTTCTTTTTCAACTATTTCTTCCATAGTCTCATTTTCACTGTCTTCAGATAAAACTTGTTCAAAGCTTTCTCCTTGTTTTCCTTCTATTACTGCATTTGCCATAACATCTGTAATTAATTTTACAGCTCTTATTGCATCATCATTTCCTGGAATTGGATAATCTAATAATTCTGGGTTACAGTTTGTATCTACCACTCCTACTGTTGGTATATTTAATTTTTTTGCTTCATTAATTGCATTACATTCTTTTTTAGGATCTACTAAAAATATAACACCAGGAATTTCTTCCATCTCTTTAATTCCACCTAAATTTGTTTCAAGTTTTTGCATTTCTTTTCTTAATAAAATAACCTCTTTTTTAGGTAAAACTTCAAATGTTCCATCTTCTTCCATTTTTTCTAATTCTTTTAATCTTTGTACTCTTGTTTTGATAGTTTTGAAGTTTGTTAACATCCCTCCTAACCATCTTTGATCAACATAGAACATACCGCATTTTTCTGCAGCTTCCTTAATGCACTCTTGTGCTTGTTTTTTTGTTCCTACGAAAAGTATTGTTTTTCCCTCTTCTGCTTGACTTCTAATAAATTCGTAAGCCTCATCTAATTTTTTAGATGTTTTTTGTAAATCGATAATGTGGATTCCATTTCTAGCTTGGAATATGTATTCTGCCATTTTAGGATCCCATCTTCTTGTTTGATGTCCAAAGTGAACACCAGCTTCAAGTAATTGTTTCATTGCAACTACTGCCATTTAAAATTCCTCCTTTTTGTTCTTCTTCCATAAAGATCCTCATAAATAAAGACCTTATTTTAAGGCACTTCTTTATCTACTCCCAATATGTGCTTAATTAACGTTTTCTATTATATCATGCTTTTTATGTAAATGCAAGCTTTTTTTATTTTTTGCACCTAAAAAGAATAAATTTTAATTTTTGAACTTAAATTATTAAAATTTTATAAAATTTATAGTTATTCTTTTTTGGGTTGTTTTTTATTAAGTGAAAAAGTATTAGATTTATTAAATAGAATAGTGTCAGCATATTTAGATGTTGCAAAGATTAATAATTTAAATATGCATGCAATGACGATGAAAGAATGGTTAAAAGAATTTCTCATAATAGAAATGTAAGAAATGCTTATGAGCCACATTTTAATGCTTTAAAAAAAGGAAAGCTCCTAACTTTCCTAAAAATATTTTCCTTGATACTTTTCTATAAAATCTTTTATACTTCCATTAACCAACCTACTAAAAGAAATACCTGTTTTTTCTCTAATCTCTATTAGTTTATCGTAAAATTGTTTTCTAAATAATATAGAGCGATATATTGAATCTGTTTTATATGGCTTTTTATAAAACTCAATATTTTCCTCATCAAGTATTGCTGTTTCAACACAAACATTTACAATTTTACTAATAGAAGTATCAAAAACATTGTCACATATAGATTGTAATTTTAAATACAAATTTTCATCTATATGAACACTTCTTGCTACTACCTTATCTTTCTTATAAAGTCTCTGTATTGGTTCCATACTGTACC
>USQS01000091.1 GCA_900556865.1 uncultured Clostridium sp.
TGTTTAAACCTGGAAATGAGTGGATGATAGAAGAATTCCAAAAAGAAGTTGATAGACGTTGGGAAGAACTTTTAAGATTAGAAGAAATGACAAATTAATTTAAGGTAAAAAATCTATGCCTTTGGAAAGGAACAACTATTATGAGTAAATTAATTATAAAGGATTTATATAAAAACAAAGAAAATTTTGAAAACAAAGAAATAACATTAGAAGGGTGGGTACGTACTATTAGAGATTCCAAAACTTTTGGATTTATAGAATTAAATGATGGTTCATTTTTTAAAAATGTTCAAATTGTAATTTCAGATAAATTAGATAATTTTAAAGAACTTGTAAAACTTTCAATAAGCTCTTCTATAAAAGTTACAGGAACATTTATTATTACAGAAAATTCTAAACAACCATTTGAAATACAAGCAACAAAAGTTGAAATTTTAAATTTATGTAGTAGTGACTATCCATTGCAAAAAAAGAAACACTCTTTTGAATATTTAAGAACAATTTCACATCTTCGTCCACGTTCAAATACTTTTTATGCTGTATTTAGAGTTAGAAGTGTTTTATCATATGCCATTCATAAATTTTTCCAAGAAAAAGGATTTGTTTATGTTCATACACCAATTTTAACTTCAAGTGATGCAGAAGGAGCAGGAGAAATGTTTAATGTTAACTCTTTTGATTTAACAAATGTTCCAAAAACGGATGATGGACAAGTTGATTATACAAAAGACTTTTTTGGAAAACCAGCACACTTAACAGTTAGTGGACAATTAAATGTAGAAACATTTGCTGCAGCTTTTAGAAATGTTTATACATTTGGTCCAACATTTAGAGCTGAAAATTCAAATACTGTAAAACACGCTGCTGAATTTTGGATGATAGAACCAGAAATTTGTTTTGCAGATCTTAATGATGATATGGATTTAGCGGAAGAAATGATAAAATATATTTTTTCTTATGTATTAGAAAATTGCCCTGAAGAAATGGAATTTTTTAATAAATTTGTAGACAATTCTTTACTTGATAGGTTAAACAATGTTATTTCTTCAGATTTTGCTAGAATAACATATACAGACGCAATAAAAGAACTTGAAAAACATAATGATGAATTTGATTTTAAAGTATCTTGGGGCATAGATTTACAAACAGAACATGAAAGATATCTATGTGAAAAAATATTTAATAAACCTGTTTTTGTTACAAACTACCCAAAAGATATAAAAGCTTTTTATATGAAACAAAATTCTGACGGTAAAACTGTTGCAGCTACAGACTTACTTGCTCCAGGAATTGGAGAAATTATTGGTGGTAGCCAAAGAGAAGAAGACTACGAAAAATTGCTAGATAGAATGAAAGAACTTAACATGGATATAGATACTTATAATTGGTATTTAGATTTAAGAAAATATGGTAGTGTCGAACATTCTGGCTTTGGTTTAGGTTTTGAAAGAGCATTAATGTACTTAACTGGTATGCAAAATATAAGAGATGTTATCCCATTCCCTAGAACACCAAAAAATTGTGAATTTTAAAATAACTTATAGATTAAGTAGATTGCTTATGGCTCTACTTAATCTATTTCTTCTATACTATCAAATGCTTTATTTATATTTTCTGATTTATATCCCTTTTTTAGTAAATATGTTTTTATTTCTTGCTCTTCTTGTTCTTTCTGCTTTTTTTGTATTATTTTTATTGCAGAATTAATCTCATATTGTGTTAATTCTTCCCTATTTTCCGAAAAATAATCTTCTAAAAGATTTCTTGACAATCCCTTCGCAATTAGTTTATATTGTAGCTCTTTTAGTGAAAGAGCTTTTAATATTTTAAAATTGTTTATCGTTCTTTCAATATATTCATCATCATCAATATATTTTGCTTCTTTAAGGTATTCAATTATATCTTCTAACATGTTTTCTTCTATATCATTTTTAAATTTTGTTCTTACCTCATTTTCTGTTCTTCTTTTATAAATTATGTATTTTAATACTTTAGTTTTATTTTTATCAAATTCTTCTAAATAGCTCATGATATCCTCTTTTCTATTTTAATAATATTTAAGAATCCCCAACTCTATACAGAGTTGGGGAAGATGTGTCTTTATTTTGCCTTTTTCAAAAGCGTGTAACCCCAGGGACTAACAGAATATTCATCTCCCCAGTAGTCCTTAATCCAATAGCGGAAACCACTTCCTGCTGTCTGAGTATAATCTCCACCACACTCTCTTGCGAAGAAATAATACTTTCCGTCAAAGGGATTAAAACCAGCTTCAATATTGTATTCATCTTTGCACCAATAGCTTTTCCCTTTATAGGTGCACCTCAGCCACCAGCCAGTAACTTGAGCCGCTCCCTTTTTTTTAGTCATTTTTTTTACCAAAACTTTAGATTTTGGATCTGGACTTTTTCTTAATTTTAATCCATAGATACTACCAAATGCGGGTTCAGCATCAATATAGCCGCTAACCTTTTTTCCCTTCTTGGGCTTAAATGTTGCTGTCCGACACCTCAATTTTACCTTGACAAGGGTTCCCGCTTTGAACTTTTTAAGTTTTTTGGCTCCTTTCTTAGGAGCATTGTACCCCCAACTCGTTCTCATAACAAGCCAAGTGTTTTCATCCTTAACAGGTCCCCGAGCAGCTGCAGGAACAATAGCAATTCCCAAAATAATGATAACTGCCATTGCCAAACTTACCATTTCTTTCCACATCTTTTTGCACTTCATACTTTTTTCCTCCTTGTTATAGACTCTATGTCGTTTGTATGAACTTTGCCTGGCAATTTCCAAGCTTCTTTTTTTATTTTAACATATTTTATATAATTTTTCAACCTCAATTTTAATAAAAAAAAAGCCCATTTAATTGTAAAAGTAAATTCTAGTTTAGATTAAAATCTAGAATTTAGTCTTGC
>USQS01000092.1 GCA_900556865.1 uncultured Clostridium sp.
TTTCATTTAAAAAATAAATCAAAAATAAATAAAAAAATTAAATTAAATAAAAATAATTATTCTCTAATAAATTTAAATAAAAAAAATGAATTAAAATTATTAGTTGGAGAAAATGTAAATACCAAAGAAATTATTTATTTACCAGAAAAAAGTTTATATCAAAATATTTTAATTACCGGAACTATTGGCACAGGAAAAACTAGTAGTGCTATGTACCCATTTACTAAGCAATTAATTAAATATGAAAATTTTAATAACAATAAAAAATTAGGTATGTTAATTTTAGATGTTAAAGGAAATTATTATCAAAAAGTTGTGGAGTTTGCAAATGAATTTAATAGACAAGATGATATTATTGTTATTGAATTAAATGGCAAATATAAATATAATCCTTTGCATAAGCCAAATTTAAAACCATCTATCCTCGCTAATAGATTAAAAACAATCTTATTACTTTTTTCAAAAAATAATTCTGAAAGTTATTGGTTAGATAAGTCTGCCCAAATATTAGAAGAATGTATTAAACTTTGTAGGCTCTATAACAATAATTATGTTACATTTGACGAATTACATAAATTAATTACTAATGATAATTATTATTTAGAAAAAATAAATTATTTACGTGATAAATTTATTAAAAATATTTTTTCTGAAAGTCAAATTTATGATTTATATTCTAGTTTAAATTTTTTCGAAAAAGAGTATTTAAATTTAGATCAAAGAACTATGTCTATTTTAAAATCTGAAATTACCCGAATTACTAATTGTTTTATTTCTGATTATGATGTTTTAAATACCTTTAATCCTAAACAAGAAGAGCTTAATTTTTTTGGTTTTGAAGAAGTATTAAAAAAAGGAAAAATTGTAGTATTAAATATGAATATAAATGAATATTCAAATTTATCAAAAATAATTGCTGCATATTTAAAATTAGATTTTCAAACAGATGTAATGACTAGACTTGCTAACAGTAAAGATAATAATTTTAGAAGTGTTTGTTTTATTTCTGATGAATATTCTGAATATTGCACAGAAACTGATTGTAATTTTTTCTCACAAAGTAGAGAAGCCAAATGTATAAATATTGTTGCTACCCAAAGTTATACTTCTTTATTAAATACTCTTCATGACCAATCTGCAGTAAATGTTATTATTCAAAATTTAATAAATAAATTATGGTTTAGAAGTGATGATATTTTTACAATTGAAAATGCACAAAAACAAATTGGAAAAGAAGATAAAGAAAAAATATCAAGAGGAATTTCAGAAAATGCTAAAGAAACTGTTTATAGTTATTTTACTAATTCTTTAAATTCAAAAAATTCTAATATTTCAGAAACCATTACCACAACTCTTCAAAACGATTTTGTTTATGATACCAATTTTTTCACTAGACATTTGACTAATTTTCACTGTTTAAGTTTTTTATCAACTGGTACTGAAATTATTCCACCGTCCGAATTAAAATTATTTCCATATTTTAATAATTAAGATTTTTTAGGAGGTTTTATTTATGTTTAAATTTATTTATAAAAAAAGATTTTTATTTGTTTTATTATTTATTTTATTTTTATTAATTTTTTCTTCTAATGTTTCTGCAAATATTTTTAATGGCATTCCAGAAATTGTAGATAAATTAAATTCTGCTTTTGAAAAAGTTGAAAGTTGGATGTTGAAATTGGCAACTCCAGCTGCCGCAGTCGCTGTAGCTGTTGGTTTATTTATGAAAAAGTTTAGTTTTGGTGATGAAGAAAGACTGAGAATTGCTAAAAAATTAATTAGAGGCAGTTTATTTTCTTATGCTTTTATTTTAGTTTTAGATTTAATTTTATCTGCAATTAGTTCTTTATTAACTTAATTTGGTGGTGATGTATTGGAAAATTCTAATTTAACAACTTCAATTATTGAAACAATTAATTCTATTTTTGAAACTTTATTTTCTTCTATTGATACTACAATTTATTCTGTTTTAGATGAATTAACTTTTATTGATAAAAATATTTTAAACAATTCTATTTTTCAAAAAATATTTGGTTCTACTGGCAATAATGGTTTATTAGTAATTGCGAATTCTTTATTAGTCGGATTTTCTCTTTATTACGCTATTCGTTTAATTTATTCTTATTATATGAATTTACAAATTGAAAGGCCTTATCAATTTATTTTTAAATTATTAATTTTTGGGATTGTAATGAATTGTTCTTATTTTATTTGTAATCAATTTATTCAAATAAATAGTTTTATTTCTGATGCAATTCGTACAGTAGGTTCAAATATTTTTGGACATGATATATCTTTTTCTGAATTAATAAATAAATTAAATTATCTTTCAATTAAAGAAAATGAATTTAATATTTTTTCTTTTGATGGATTAATAAAAAGTTTTATTTCTATTAGTTTATTTAATTTAATTTTTTCATATTCTTTAAGATATATATTGGTAAAAGTATTTATTTTAATTACTCCTTTTGCAATATTAAGTTTAATAAATGAATCTACTTCTTGGTTTTTCAAAACTTGGCTTAGAACAGTTCTATCTTTATTATTTCAACAGTCATTAGTTTCAATTATATTATTAATTATTTTTTCATTTAATTTTTCTTCAAATAATATTATTTCTCAATTGATGTGTATTGGTGGAATATATGCACTGGTGCGAGCCAATTCATATATTAGAAGTTTAATTGGTGGTATTTCAACAGATGTTTCAAACAATTTTAATATTAGTAGCAAATTTTTAAAAAATATTTAAAAGGAGTTTTTATCTATGAAATTTATTTTTCCACAAAATTATAATTTTAAAAATAAATTATTCGGGATAATTGATTATTCAAGTTTAATTTTTAATATTATTTGGGATTTAATTATCTTTTTATTAATT
>USQS01000093.1 GCA_900556865.1 uncultured Clostridium sp.
AGCAGTTATACAAAATTTAGAAATAATAGGAGTACAAAATTTACAAGAAGTAATAGACTATCTAAACGGAAATAAAAAAATAGAAAAAGCACAAATAGACATATTAAAAATATTTAACAAAAAAAGTAAAGAAAAACTAGACTTTTCAGAAGTAAAAGGGCAAGAAAATGCAAAAAGAGCATTAGAAATAGCTGCTGCAGGAGGACATAATTGTTTGCTTATTGGAAGTCCAGGGTCTGGAAAGACAATGCTTTCTGAAAGATTAATAACTATTCTTCCAGATTTAACATTTGAAGAAGCTTTAGAAATAACAAAAATTCATAGCATTTCAGGTGAAATTGAAAAAGGAGGAGGGTTAAGAACAATTAGACCTTTTAGAAGACCACATCATACTAGTTCGCCTGTTTCAATAATTGGGGGAGGCAGAATTCCTAAACCAGGAGAAATTAGTCTAGCACATTTTGGAGTATTATTTTTAGATGAATTGCCAGAATTTAAAAAAAGTACTTTAGAAGTATTAAGAGGACCATTAGAAGATGGGAATGTTACAATAAGTAGAGTTAATTCAACTCTTACATATCCTTGTAATTTTATGCTAATTGCCAGCATGAATCCCTGCCCGTGTGGATATTATGGAACAGATGATAGTAAATGTAACTGCAAGGAAAGCTCAATTCAAAAATATATAGGGCAAGTGAGTGGACCATTATTAGATAGAATTGACTTACATATAGAAGTTAAACCGGTAGAGTATAAAAAAGTTAGCTCTGATGAAAAGGTGGAATCATCAGCAGAGATTAAGAAAAGAGTAAATAATGCAAGGAAAATTCAGCTAGAAAGATATAAAGGGTTAAATATTTATTCAAATAGTGAATTGACACCAAATTTAATAGAACGATATTGTAAATTAGATAAAAATAGTAAAATAATATTAGAAATGGCATTTGAAAAATTAGGTTTAAGTGGAAGAGCATATGGTAGAATTTTAAAAGTTGCCAGAACGATTGCAGATTTAGATAGTTCTGAAAAGATTGAGCAAAAGCACGTAGCAGAGGCAATTCAATACAGAAATTTAGATAGAAAATATTGGAAGAGAGGTTAAGTTTTGAAAGAAATATATATAAATGATGACATTTATCCTAATATGTTAAAAAAGATAAAAAATCCTCCTAAGAAATTGTTTGTAGATGGGAATTTAGATAATTTGAATTCTAATTGTATTTCTGTTGTTGGCTCAAGAGAGTGCACAGAATATGGCAAAAGATGGTGTGAAAGTTTTATAAAAAAATTTTCAAAATATGATATAACAATAGTTAGTGGTTTAGCATTAGGAATAGATGGAATTGCACATAGACAAGCTTTAAATTCTAATATGAAAACAATTGCTGTTTTACCATGTGGTTTAAATAATATTTTTCCAAGTGAACACAAAGAACTTTTTAAACAGATTTTAAAAAATGGTGGTACTGTTATTTCTGAATATGAAAGTGAAACTAAAGCAGAATATCAAAAGTTTTTAGAAAGAAATAGAATTGTTGCAGGTTTATCTATTGCAACTTTAGTTGTAGAAGCGGCTTATAGAAGTGGAACAACTGTTACTGCAAGAATAGCTAAAGAAGCTGAAAGGGATGTTTTTTGCATTCCGGGAAGTTTAGATAATATTAAAAGTTTAGGAACTAATATATTAATACAAAAAGGCTATAAAATGGCTATTTCTCCAAATGATATAATTTCAAATTATAATTTTTTGGAAAGAAAAAAGGAAAGAAAGAAAAGAAATGTAAAAAAGGAGCAAGTTCCCAAAGAGTATAAAGATTTATATGGTATTATTGATGATGAGCCAAAGGATATAGATTATATTATGAAGAAAACAAAAATTAATTTGAGTGAACTTATGGTTAAATTAACAATGCTAGAGCTAGAGGGTAAAATTAAAAAAGTTGCAGGTAATAGGTATATAAAAATTTGAAAGTGAGAATGAAGGTTTGCAGAAAAAAGAATTAGGAAGTTGTGGGGAAGATGTGGCATGTAATTATTTAGAAAAAATAGGGTATAAAATAATTGAAAGGAATTTTTTATCAAGACAGGGGGAAATTGATATTATTGCAAAAGATGGAACAGAGTATGTTTTTGTTGAAGTAAAAACTAGAAGTTCGGATTTTTATGGCAAGCCAGCAGAAGCGGTAAATGAAGTAAAGAAAAAACATATTTATAAAACTACTAAATATTATTTATATATTCATAATTTAGAAAATGCTTTTGTTAGGTTTGATGTTATTGAGGTTTGTTTTAAATGTGGAAAATATAGGTTAAGACATTTGAAAAAGGTTGATATAGTTTAATAGAACGTCTTGAAAAAATTTTTTCAAAAAGCTTGACTTTTTTTGAGGAATTATATAAAATTAAAACCATACAAGGAAAAAAGAAAAAGTGAGGTAATTCAAATGACAAAAAAGCTTAAAACCCTTGGGGCTGTATATATATATATATATATATCGTGATTTTTAAGAATATAAATAGTAAATTAAATAGAGGAAATAAGGCTAAACTTATTGCCGTTTTTGGTGGTGAGTTGTAGCCTTATTTGTGCTGTTTGTTTGTAGGGCAGAAATAATTGCTTTTTGTAAAGCAAGATTTATTGAAGCAAAATTAAGCATTTTTAGAAGGGCTGAAAGAATTAAATTTTGGCAAGGAAAATTTTATTTAAAAGGCAAGGGAGCATATGTGGTATATGTAACC
>USQS01000094.1 GCA_900556865.1 uncultured Clostridium sp.
GTAGGAACACGAATAAGGAAAAATGTAGCTTATGCAAATGGATATTGGTGGGATGAAGTAGACTTTGGAAATGGACTTAAAGGTTATGTTGCATCAAAATATTTAATATGAGTACATAGAAGAAAAGACCCAAAATTAAACTTTTTGGGTCTTAACTTTGAATTTTAAAGAAACAAAAGGTTGGATTTTGTAATTTTTCTATATTTTCAATAAAGAAAGGAAGGAATGAAGTTTAATATGAAAAAATTTTTAAAAATAATATTAATAAATATTATATTAGTAGTAGTTTGTAGTATATGTGGTTCTACACATGCTGTAGAAGATAATGATAGATTAGTTGATATACCAGTGCCTCCTGCTAGTTCTGGACGTGCAGGAATAACATCAGAAGAGGCTAATGAGATAGAAAAAAAATATGAAGAAAAAAATAAAAATGATGAAAATAATTCTGAAACATTAGGTCAAGATTATATTTTACATAAAGAAAATAATACTCAAAAAATTCAGAATAATAAAACTGAAGAAAAAGCTGTGGAAAAACAAAAAGATAAGACAAACGAAAATGAAAATAGTATAAATAATAATGCCCAAAATTCAACAAATATGAATAATGATATTGAAAATTTGGCAAATACAGATAATGAAAAAAATGATAATAAACAAATTATAATATTCAGTATAGTAATAGTGTTTGTGATAATTATAATTTTAATGATTTCTAAAACTAGAAAAAACAACAAAAGGAGAAAGTGAGCATGAAAAGACAGTATTCTATATTTTTAGTAATAGTAATTCTAATAATTATATCAGTAATATTTATAGTTATAAATATGAAAAATAAAAATAATAATGAAATAATAAGTGATGTTAATGAAGATAAAATATCTGAAGAAGCAAATAATGTAGAAAAATTAAATACCATAGAGGAAGTAAATACTATTGTGGAAACTTCTACAGAAGAATTAGAGAATATGAAAAAAAATATAAATGCAACAGGAAATACAGATATATATCAAGTAGAAGAAGAAAAAGATGGAAGAAAAATATTACAAATAAAGCGACAAGTTCAATTCTATGTTGATTTAGCAGGAATTATAAAAAAATCTAAACCAGAAGAAAAAGAATTAGAAAGCTTGATAAAAGAAGCTCCAACAGATAATGGAGTTTGGATATCTTCTCAGTCAAGAGATATTTTCTTAAATTTGCTAAATAAAAATGGAATAAATAATTTTGAAATAGCAGATAGTGGATATTTGAAAAAAAGTGGAGAAAGTAAAAATAATATTGCAAACCAACTTGAAAAAATGATAAATTCAAATAAATTATACATTTTAAATATAACTGGTGTGGCATATCAAAGAGACTATATTTCGGGAGAAATAATAGAATACCCATTTGAAGATATGGATCCTGAACAAATTATAGAGCCATATAGAGATGGAAATAAAATAACATTAGAAATAAATACAAATAAAAAAAATAAATTAACAGATAAGGAAATTTTAGAAGCTATAATAAAATATTAGTAAATATAAATAATGATAAAAGGAGAAAGTATGTTAAAAATCAAAGATTTTTTTAAACAGCCTATAATGTATGTATTAATAGTTTGCATTATAATTCAAATGTTAATGTATTCTGTTTGGGAAAATTATGGAGAACAAAATGATTCTTTAAGTTATCTAGAGTCATATAATAAAGGTTCTATATTTAAAGGATATGTTAATCAGGAAAGAACACCAGTATATCCATATTTTATTAAAACTATAAAAAAGTTAGGAGGAGAAGAAAATTTAAAGAAAAATATTGTATTGGTGCAAAAAATTTTATTTTTAATATCAATTGTTCTTTTCTACTATGCACTAAAAACAATAACAAAAAATAAATTAATATTAACACTTATAACGTTAATATTTGGAATTGCACCAGGATTAGTTGCTTGGAATGCGATGATATTAACAGAGGCTATTTCAGTATTTGAAACGGTATTATTGGTGTTTTTTACATTAAAATATTTACAAAATAGTTCTAAAATATCGGCAATATTTATAAATATAATGATATTTATTATGATTTTAACCAGACCAGCTTTTATATTTTTAATGCCAATATATTTGCTATTTTGGGCTATAAGATTTTTTACAAATAAAGAAGAGAAAAAAAATATAATAGTAGCATTAATATCTTTTGTGGTAGTTACTATTATGCTTATAGGATATTGTTTATTGGTAAAAATGAATTATGGAAATTTTGGACTAACATCAGTATCAAATGTTAATAATGTAACAACAGCAATTTGTTCAAATGGATATAAAAATTCTAAAAATGAAAAATTGAAAAATAGAATTCAAGAATTAGCAGGAGAAAATCCTGAACCAGCAAAGGTTTTTGATGTTTGGTATATTGTAGAAACAGAGTATTCAAATGAAGAATTAAAAGAATTTGCAAAAGAATCTTTATATAATAATAAAGAATATCGTGAGTATTTGGTAAATAAAATAATCAATTTAAGTGAAAAAAATATAGGTACATTATATAATTTTGTTACACAGAAATATCAAAAGGAAACATTTAAAATTTATGACATGAAAATAATGGAAAATATTGTGTTACCAATAAATTTTGGAATGATTTATTTGATGTTACTAG
>USQS01000095.1 GCA_900556865.1 uncultured Clostridium sp.
TAAAAAAAGCAAGAAAATTTTTTCTGCATAAATAAAAATAGTATTTGACATAAAAAAAATATATGTTACAATACTATTAGCTTATAAGTGATGTAACTAGTCATTTAAGCATATACCAGTATGTAGGTGTAACGAACTGCATACTCTTTTTTTGCAAAAAAAATAAAGCGAGGTATGTAAGAATTCCCCCGCTCCGATAAAGATTATTCCTTATCTAGTTTGTTCTGCTTTTTTATAGAAGCGAAAGCTGTCGGTTAATGTTTTTAGTAGTCTAGCTTTTCGCATTGAAATATATATCATTACATAATTTATTTATATAATCATCTTCAAAATAATATATATTTTCAAGTTCAAAATATTTTTTACCCTCACTGTCTAATTGCCATATACTTTCTGGAAGATTAATTGTATATAATTTACCTGTTGCTTTAGTGCATATAATATCATTTATAGTTAGCTTTATATTCTCTTTCAGCCCAAGAAGATGTAATTCGTTACTACTTGATTTTATATAATGAATAGATACATCATCATTAATTTGACTACATAAATTGTTAGGAGCTTTTAATAGTAATACTTCATAACCAACAATATTTTCTTTTAGTTTTAAATAAGGTTTAGTTGTACTTGTTATTTCTCCAAATATATTTTTATCTTCTACAGTTTCGTACTCTAGTATAAGATATTCGTCCCAGTTGTCAGTAGTAATAGGCGGTAACTCTGTTAAATACTGTGAAAATTCCTCTCGAGATATATTTTTCGACTGGCTCGAATTTGCATATTGCTTTTTATAAGCATTATGTACTGAAATAGCAATAACTCCAGCAATTATAAATAAAATAACAAGTATTATAATACACTTAATTCTTTTTTTCTTTTTCTGCTCTTGTTTTATTTCTTGTTTTATTTCTTGTTTTAATTGTTCTTTTAATTCTTCGTTATTCATTTTTTATAACTCCCTTTATAAATTTAGTAATTGTTTTTTCTTTGCGTCAAATTCCTCTTGTGTAATTACTCCACTGTCTAGTAATTCTTTATATTTCATCAATTCATCTGTTGTACTTGTATTGTTTACTACTTGTTTTTTATCTTGTCTAATAATTAGCAAATTACTTATTGTTTTATGTATTTCATCTCTATTATTTATCAATAAAAATCTAATTTTGCCAGAAGATGATGAAACTATAATTCCTTTAAACATACAAGTTCCTACTGCTGATATTAAGTCAATAGGCAAGTCAACTCTTTTTCCAAACCTTGCTACTCCATAAACTCTTTTATTTGTAACAACTATCTTCATTTTTGATGCATAAAACTTAAATATTAATAATACTACTGTTATAGCTCCTGTACCTATTGCACAATACATTGTATTTTGGTATGTATCCCACCAAAAATCACATTTATTGTCTAATTTCTTATATTTTTCTTCTGATTGTTTATATTCTTCTGAAGACCAACCAACTTTTAATTGTTCTTTAAATATCTTCATACTTTCTTCAAAATAGTTGTCACTAATATTACACGAAATAAAACTAATAATAGCTAAAACAACAGTAACAATAAATGTAATTTTTAACACTTTTCCTACTGTTTTTTTAAATATATTATCTCCTATTATAATTTCTTTTTCTTCCATTTCTTAACCTCTCCTTTTTTTACAACATTTATTCTATTGTCTTCTTTTTTCTTTGTATTTATCCCATAAATAAAAAAGCAATAGCAATATTACCAATATTATAATAAAACCTACTGTATTTGTCAATTAATCTCTTACTTAAATTTTTGATAACTTTTTGACCATACTCGGGTTTCTTATTATCTAGTATCATTTAATATAATTTCCTCTGCTCTGTTTTTTATATTATTCATCTTTTGCACCCATTCCATTTGATTATTTGCTTTTAGTTTTTCATTTACATTTTCTTTTATTCATTTTTATTTTACTGTACTTTTCTTGAAGCATAATTTCTGCCAATCTTTTTGTATTTTTATACTACTATAAAGACCTAAAAAAAGCAAGAAAACTTATTTATTTTCCTGCTTTTAATTTTTTCATTTCTTACTTAATATAACCTTTTATTTTATAATTAAATTGTTTTTTCTACTATTGTAACATTTCCTAGCCAAGCTGAAAAGCCTTTTTCTTCAAGCCAGTCTTTTGCTGTTTGGTTTGTTGTAATTTTAACAGAAGTTGGGATATATAAAAACATATTGACATATGATGTTACATTTGACATATCAAAATTTTGTAGATTTAAATTTGTTAAACTCTTACAATGGCTAAACATCCCTTCTATACTCCTAACCTTGCTTGTATTAAAATTACTTAAATCTAGACTTATTAAGCCACTACAATCAGAAAACATATTAGCAATATATGTTAAATTACTTGTGTTAAAATTACTTACATCTAAACTTGTTAATCCACTACAATCTGAAAACATACTACTCATATATGTTACATTACTTGTATCAAATTTACTTACATCTAAACTTGTTAATCCACTACAATCTGAAAACATACCAATCATATCTGTTACTTTACTTGTATCAAATTTGCTTACATCTATACTTGTTAATCCTCTACAACCTGAAAACATATAACTCATATTTG
>USQS01000096.1 GCA_900556865.1 uncultured Clostridium sp.
CGAGTCAAACTATATTAAAAATACCATATAATATTTTTAGTTTAGCAGATGTTTGCTCCGAACTTTTTAGTTGCAATAATACTGAAATAAAAAAAGAGATAACTGCAATTTTAGAAAATGGCGAAAAATATCTTTATGAAGACTCCATTTCTTTTTTAAAAAACTTAAAAAAAGAGCCACAAAACTTGGTATATATTCTCTCTCACAATGGTAATGATGTTGACTTTCAAAATCAAAAAATAAGAGGATGTAAATTACTTGACTCTTCTTTATTAGACGCAACTATTACCACTACAGAATCTAAAGCAAGTTTACAAACAGAAGATTTTTTAGATGCAAAAAAAGTTTCTGTAACCAAAATTTCTAAAGAAGATTCTCCAACATGCATAGACTATGAACACGGTATTTTTATTGATGATAGGCCAAAAGATTTAGAAAATCTTTACAATAGTATATATAAATCTAAAGAATTTTACCCAATAAGGCTTTTCAGAATAGCGAGAACTGGCGGTAGATATTCTAAAGAACCATTTACTTCTAATTCATATTTAGAAGGTACAAAAACATTTTTAACATTAGCTGATTTAGCTAAATATTTAACTAGAAAGGATTGAATTTAATATGAAAATAAAAAAAATAGTACTTTTAGGTGGAGGAACAGGTGCCTCTACGATTCTTAAAGGATTAAAATATTTCCCTGTAGATATAACTGCCGTAATTACAGTTTCAGATAATGGACGTAGTACTGGACGTTTAAGAAAAGAATTTTCAACACCGGCTGTTGGAGATATTAGGCATGTTTTAAGTAATCTTTCAACTCTTCCAGATGAAGTTAGAAATATTATGGAATACAGAATGTCTACATATAGTGACTTAAATGGTCACGCTCTTGGAAATTTAATACTTACTTCACTTTACCAAAAAACTGGTAGTTTAAAAACTAGTATTGAATATTTAAGCAAGCTATTGCAAGTTAAACACACTGTTCTTCCTCTTTCTGAAGATTGCTTAACTTTAATGGGAGAAACTGAAGATGGAGAAATAATTGAAGGAGAAGAAGAAATCACACTTGCGAACAAACCATATAAAAAGATTTTTTATAAAAATGAGCCAACTGTTCTTCCTGAAGTTTTTGATGCCATAAAAGACGCAGATTTAATTATTTTAAGTATGGGAAGTCTTTATACTAGTCTTATGCCACACTTAATATGTAAAGATGTTGTAAATGCAATAAATAACTCTAAAGCAAGAGTAATGTATGTATGTAATGCAATGACTCAACCTGGAGAAACAGACGGTTTTGGCGTAAGTGACCATGTAAATGCAATTGAAAAATATCTTGGAAAAGATTCTATAAATGCTGTTATTGTAAGCAATACCGTTCTTCCTAAAAAAATATTGGAAAAATATGCAAGAGAAGAAGAAAAAGATTTTGTAAAAATAGATTATGAAAATATTAAAAAAGGAAAATATGAAATTCTTGAAGATGATTTATTAACAACTCAAGATGGAACAATAAAACATGATAGTTTAAAATTAAGTTCAATTATTTTTTCTTATTTAATGAGGTAAAACCCTTGTCAAATGGGATTTTTTGTGATAAAATAATTGTTGTTATATTTATATAGACTTATAAGGAGGTGCAAAACATGCCAAATATTAAATCAGCTAAAAAAAGAGTTAAAATAATAGAGAAAAAAACATTAAGAAATAATATTATTAAATCTGGATATAAAACAGCTGTTAAAAAATTTGAAGAAGCTGTTAAAGCTGGTAACACTGAAGAAGCAAAAACTTTATTTTCTACTGCTACAAAGAAAATAGACCAAGCTTGCTCAAAAGGTGTTTTAGTAAAAAATACAGCTGCTAGAAAAAAATCTAATTTAGCAAAAAAATTAAATTCACTTACAGCTTAATTTGTATATTAACCGGCCGTATATATAGTTAATATGTAAATTTTAAAAGATTATGCATAGTTTTTTTAAGCCTAAAATAATTTTAAAAAAATTATTTTAGGCAATTATTATTAATAGAACAAAAGCGGACATTAATGACTTTAGCACTTTAAAACATTTTAAAGTCCGCATTTTTATTCGCACGCGAAATTTGCTTCGCAAATTTCTGCGCATTGTTATTTTTCAACCTTTATCCTCATTAAATTCTTATTTTATTCTTCTTTGTTCTGGATTTTTATATTAGAGACATATAGATTTAGGTCAAGTTTTTATTTTCCTTTATTATGTTTTCAATTTCTTCAATAGATAATTCCGTTATTTCTGCAATTTCGTTTTTTTCAAATCCTTTTGCAATTAAATTTTTTGCAATTTTTAATTGGTTTGCTCTTTCTCCTTCTGCAAGTCCGCTTGGCAATTCCTTCTTTTAATCCTGCTTCTCTTCCACATTCTAAAGTAGCTTTTTCATCCAAAATAGCTTTTAGCCTTAATTCACTTAATCTTCTTAATTTTTCGTCTCCACTTATATTTTCCAATTTCTTGTAAGCCTCGTCTAATTCCTTAT
>USQS01000097.1 GCA_900556865.1 uncultured Clostridium sp.
AGGTTCAAAAATGGATAGAATAGCAATGAAATTTGATAATCCTACTATAAATTTTGTTGGAAGATCAGGAATTAATAATGGAGTCACTGCTGTTGTAGATGAAGTTAAAGAATATTTACCGTATAAAGCTGGTAATTTAACATTAGCACTAGGTGGTGCATATTTGGGTTCTTGTTTTGTACAGGAAAAAGATTTTTATACAAGCCAAAATGTTGTGGTTTTAATTCCTAAAGAAGATATTTCATTTTATGCAAAAGAATTTATATGTGCAGTTATTTTTAAAGAAGGAAATACTCATTATAAAGCTTTTATTGATGAATTAAACAGGCATATAAAAACGGATTTTGTAATAAAACTTCCAATCGATTCTTATGGAAAGCCTAATTATGAATATATGGATAAATATATGATTAAATTATTAAATAAAACAAAAAATAAATTAAATTATTTATCAATTAATAATGTATATATAATGAGGAATTTTAAAAATATTACTCCTGTAAAAAAGGTTACTAAAGTTGGAGAAAAAGTCAAATTATGTTTTTTTGCAAGAGTTATGGAAAAAAAAGGAATTGAAGATGCAATAAGATGTGTATCAGAATTAGAAAAAAATGTTATCTTTGATATATATGGTCCAATAGATAAAAATTATGAAGAAAAATTTTGTGAAATCAAAAAGAATTTTTCTAATAATATTAGTTATAAAGGTATTATAGATTCTAATAAAAGCGTAGATACATTAAAAAATTATGATATTATGCTTTTTCCAACAAAATTTAAAACAGAAGGAATACCTGGTACAATAATTGATGCTTATGCTTCTGGCTTAACTGTTGTTTCTTCTATTTGGGATAATTATAATGAAATTATAGATGATGGAATTACTGGAATTGGATATGAAATAGATAATTATAATGATTTTAAGAAAAAAATTACTGAATTAATAGAAAATAAAAATAAAATATATGAACTAAAGAAAAATGCTTTAAGAAAATTTAAATGTTTTTCTAGTGATGAAATTGAAATTTTAAAAAATAATATGTAGGTGATAAAATGAAGAGATTATTGTGTATAGTTTCTAGTATGGATAGAGGTGGAGCAGAAACATTTTTAATGAAAATCTATCGACAACTAGATAAAACAAAATATCAAATGGACTTTTGTGTTTCAAAAGAAAAAAATGGCTTTTATGATAACGAAATAAAGACTATGGGCGGTAAGATATTTTATGTTCCACCAAAATCAAAAAAACCTATAAAGAATTTTCTTGAAATAAAAGAAATTGTAAAAAAAGAAAAATATAATTCTGTTTTAAGAACTAGTCAGCAATCTTTAGCAGCACTTGATTTATTAGCTGCTAAATGTGGTGGTGCTAATAATTTAATATATAGATCAAGCAATGCAGGATTAAATGGAAATATTTTTAGTAGAATATTAAATAATTTCTTTTCTTTTCTTCCAAGAAGTATACCAAATATAAAACTAGCTCCTTCAACTGAAGCTGCAGAATTTGTATTCGGCAAAAAATCTGTAGAAAATGGAAAAGTTTATATTTTACATAATGCTATAAATTATGATGATTTTAAATTTAATTTAAAAGTCAGAAGTAAAGTAAGAAAAGAATTAAATATTGATGAAAAAGTGGTATATGGTCATATTGGTAGATTTAATATTCAAAAGAATCATATGTTTTTACTTGATGTATTTAATGAAATATATAAAAAAAATAGAAATAGTGTATTACTTTTAATTGGTAATGGCGAATTAAAAAATGATATTTTAAATAAAATCAATACATTAAAATTAAATGATAGTGTTTTTTTACTTGGATTACAAGATAATGTTTCTAATTATTTAATGGCAATGGATAAATTTATTTTTCCATCTTTATTTGAAGGAATGCCTAATGTAATAATAGAAGCACAAGCTTCTGGTCTTCCGTGTTATATATCTAATACAATTACTAAAGAAGCAAATATTACAGGACTTGTTAAATATATAGGTTTAAATGATTCTAGTAAAGAATGGGCCAGCATTATTCTAAAAGATAAAATAAATTTAAGAGAAGATTATAGAAAAGAATTTATTGATAATAATTATGATATCGAAAGAATTGCAAATATTTTTTCTGATAGATGTTTTAGATAGGCGGTGAGTAACAAATGAATTATTATTTTTTACTTCTATTATCTTTGTTTATTATTACAATAATTTGGGGAAAATTAATTGGTTTTGATAACTTAAAGCAAAATAAGAAATATTTAATTACAATTTTTGTAATTTTAACTTTATTTTTGACACTTAAAAGTGAAAACGTTGGTGTTGATGCTAAGAGTTATAAAGAAATTTTCTATGATATAAGTAAAATGTCTTTTCTTGATGTTTATAGTTATGATAGATATGAAATTGGCTATAAATATTTTTGTAAGCTTATATCGATGATATGGAGTATTTACCAATTTTTCCTATGTA
>USQS01000098.1 GCA_900556865.1 uncultured Clostridium sp.
CTGGCCCAGAACCCATACCATCACTAATTGCAATTAAATATTTTCCATCTTTTAATTTTGTATTTAATATACTATCTCCAGAAACAGGCATATTGTCTTTTATGGCTATGCTGTGCCCAATATCTAATATATATTTATCATCTGACATAAACACATATTTAGTGCAATTTTCTTTCTTTACACTTTTTTCTTCTATAACACACATTTTTTCTTCTAATATTTTATTTAGTATATTTAAAATAATATCTTTTATATCATTTCTGTCATTTTGTTCTATGTATAGTTCAACATTAAATCTACCACCATCTTTTTTAGTTATAGAAATTTCTTGCAATAAAATCTCTTTTTGCTTTAAAATTAAAGCAATTTGCTCTTTTTTATCATCAAATAATTCCTGTGCATAATTTTCCTCATCTAAATTTTTGGCAATATTAGAAATTGCTTTTGATACACCTTTAAGTTGACTTTCAAAATTTTGCTTTTCTTCTTTTAAGCGTGCACTCCAGACAAAATTCATCTTACCAATTCTATATGCAGAATTAATTGCTTGGGTCATTTTTTCTATATCTCTATCTAATTTTTCTTCATCTTCCCCAAAACCTACAACATAATTATTATTTTTAGCCAAAATCTTTATTAAGTCTTTTTCTTTTATAAATTGCTTTTCTAGTAGTTTATTAAAAATTTCATCTACAATTTTGCCTTCAACATTTTCAATGCTATCATAAAGAATATTTTCTTTCATATTTTCTATATTGTTTAAAAGTTCTGCTATAAAAGTTTGTTTGTTCTTTTCTTTAATATCTTGCTCATCTATAACTGTTGCCGCAACATCTTTATATGTATTTGCCATTTCGTTTACCATTTTGGAAACATTATTTAACTTGCTTACAGTTTCTTTACTTTTATTAAGTCCCCTATTTACACCAATTGGTAAAAATTTATTTTCGCCTATAATATTTTCTATTTTTAAATTTATATTTCTTGGTACTGCCAACAGAGCAACACCCGCAATTAAAATTTCTTTAAAAACTATTAAATTGCTAATTAAACCATTTGAAACATACGAAAGAACGACGTTTCCAAGCACAAATCCACAAATAACTCCTATTTTTCCAAATCTATTTAATATTCCTGCTATCATTCCAGAAATTGCATAAGAAGCAACTACCATTGGCTCACTATTTGCAATAATTCCAAGTGTTACTCCAATAGTCGCCCCTGCTGTTGTACCAACAAGTATTCCATTTTTCCACCCTAACACAAGTACGATAAAAATTGAAAGTACATTTCTTATAGAAAAACCTAAAATTTGTATATCCTGCAATGCACAAAGTGCAATTGAGGCTAAAAGGCTTGATGCTAGTACTTCTTCTATAGAAAAAGCCATTTTCTCATTATAGTTAGTAATTAATCCTAAAGCATTTACAAAGATTTTGTAAAAAATGTAAACCACCATTGATACTGTTATTGCAACTAATAAATCATAAATTAAAAATTGTTTTATAAATACTTTTATTACATTTACAATTAAGCTTGCAAAAAATATTCTTTTACCTAATTTTATTTTTTCATTTCTTGTTGAGTCATTGTATGTTGGTTCTTTTACAAGAAAACTTGCAAAAAATATTAACAATGTAATTATGTAGCTTAAAATACTTGTCCACCCGTGCCCCAACAATATTTCCTACTAATGCAATTAAAATTATTGCAATTATTGGTATTTCATTTGCAATACAAGCTGCTATTATTGCAAAACTAAAAGGAGAAACATCGTAACCTTTTGTAACCATCGATACCATAAATGTTAATATATACAATATAATATATTTTTTTGAAACCACATTTGCCAACAAATTTTTTTTGTTGGTTTCTTCCCTTGTTTTTTCTGTTTCATTTATATTTTGAAACACTTTTACCACCTCTTCTTTTTTTAATAACATTTTACTACTTGTCTTTTGATTTTTTTGTCTTTTTTAGTATGCTAGTTAAAAAAAGTTTTTTACATATATTGCCTTTTTTATACTACTTTTTTTGTCTTATGTGGTTTTGTGATTTTTATTTTAATATAAATTGTCGAAAAATACAAGTTTTTTGCGTTATTTTTTTTATTATAATAATGATTTTATAAAACACTGAAAACATTGATTTTATAGAGTAGTACGAGAAAGGTTTCTATTTTTAAGAAGCGAAGCGTTCGGGGGAACCGCTGAAAACGTTTAAATGCATGAGCATTTGTTACAGCCTCAATGGGAAAGGCTAAGCGGATTTAAAAATAAAACCTTTCGGGAGCGGACTAAAAACTATTTCCACATTTAAGACTCTTATAGTAATATAAAAACATTATTTTAATAATCTTTTTGAACTTTTGGCACACGCCAAAGAATTTTTGAATTAAATTCAATTCTAAAAAATTTTGAA
>USQS01000099.1 GCA_900556865.1 uncultured Clostridium sp.
TGATGCAATTCCTAATCCTCCAACAATTTTTAAAGGCTTACTAGAAAAACTTATAATTCCATCTAAAGCAAGTTTCATCATCTTTTTCAAAGGATATTTTGTTCTTCCAGCAACTCTTTTTTTTCTTTCATATTCATATGGAATTTGCTTAAATCCAACCCAACTAAAAAGCCCTCTTAAAAATTTATTATGTTCAGGCATTGAATTTATTACATCTACTACTTTTTTATCAATAAGCCTAAAATCCCCCGTATCTTTAGGAATTTCAACATCAGATAATTTATTTAAAGTTTTATAAAACATCTTTGCAGTAACTAATTTAAAAACAGATTCTCCTTCTCTTCTTTTTCTTTTTCCATAAACTACTTCATTTCCTTGCTCCCATAGCTCAACCATTTTCGGAATAATTTCTGGTGGGTCTTGCAAATCTGCATCAATAATAATTGCAAGATCTCCTGAAACATATTTAAGTCCTGCTGTAACAGCATTTTGGTGGCCAAAATTTCTTGAAAAAGAAATTACTTTGATATTTTTATCTACTTTAGCTATTTCTTCTAGTATATTTAATGTATTGTCTGTACTTCCATCATTTACAAAAATAATTTCATATTCATATTTTTTTAATTCATTCAAAACTTGCACTAATCTATTATAACAAATTTTAGCAACTGCTTCTTCTAAATACATCGGTACCACTACAGATATTTTTTTCAATTTTAATCTCATTCCTCTCTAAAATTTATGTACATTATTTTTTACCAATTAATTTTTTACATGTTTCATAAACCCTAAGTTTTTGCAATACCACTACTATTGGATGTTTTATTTTGTATTCTAAAGTTTGTTCATAATATGCTTTTTTTTCGTCTTCAGTATCAAACTCATAATCTCTGCCAACATTTTTTAAATTAAACTCACGTGAATACCATTCATATTCTGTTGCAGAATTCATTAAATGTAGTGTTATAAACTCTTTAGGTAAATTACCTAATTTGTTTAAGCTTAATCCATTTTCTATCTTTGCTTGATTAGGATTATTAATTACTTCTGAAAAAATATTTTCCATTTTATTTACCATATTATTAATAGAAAATTTTTCAACAATTCTGTTTCTGCAATTCATTTTATATTTTTCCAAATTTTCTAAAATTTCTTCTATTGCAACCACATATTGTTGTATTTCCTCTTTTTGGTAATTATAATCATCTATTTGAGTTTCATCTTGATAACACCTAACAATTTTTCCAACTGAACTATCTATTAATTCTTTTTGCCCCCCAACATCAGAAGAAACAACAGGTACACCCATAGCTAAAGACTCATAAGAAGTTAAAGCAACACCTTCTTTAATAGAACAGTTAATTGTTAAATCACTTATAGCATAAATTTCTTGTGTATTTTTATAGTTTCCTAAAAATACTATATTTTCTGCAATCTTTAATTTTTTAGCTTTTGCTTGCATTTTAGAAAACATTGGCCCATCTCCTGCAACAACAACTAAAAAATCATTTCTTTTCTGTTTTAACATATAAACTATTTCAAGTAATAAATATGGTCTTTTTTGGTTAGCAATCCTGCATATATACGAAAAAATATATTTATTTTTATTTTGTATATTTAATTTTTTTAATATTTCTTCTTTATTATATTTTTCTGGGTTAAAAGATTTTTCATCAATTCCAATATAAACTGTTTCAACCTCATTTTCATTTTTCTTAAAATAGCTTTTTAATATTTCTTCACTATTTTTATTACATACCAAGGTTTTGTCAATAACATCTTTAAATGCATAAGAATCTCTTGAATAACCACCATTTCTCCAATACCATTCTTCCATATGTATATAATCAATTATTGGTATTTTAGGATATTTTGCTTTTAAATATGGGAGAGCATTATAGCCAAATTGGCTACATGTATTAAAAATTAAATCTATATTATTTTTTTTAATAATGTAATTTATAAAGCTTATCCAATATTTTCTATCTAGAAACGAAGTTAAATCATAAACAGTAGCATATTGTTCAAATTGCTGTTTTCTTTCATTTTCACTTGGAACTGTAGATATTATTATAAATTCATATTTATTTTTATCTATTCTTTTTATTAAGTCATAATTAAACTTGTCTGCTCCACCTGTAATCATCCAAGGAATAATCATTAATATTTTTTTCTTACCGTTTTTTTGTAAAAGCGGTACTTTAATTTCCTGAATTTCATCTTCTATAATGTCCCAATTATAGTCTTGTTTAGGATATTGAATTGCCTTTTTTACTTTTGTTATAGTTTTGGCTGTTTTATTAATATATTCCATTGCTTTTTCATTATTGGCTCTTGCTTTTGCAAGCTCACCACTTGTTATGCTTTTTCTTCTATACCAAAAGTCAAGTGAGCTCATTCTTACCGGAAATTTTTGCAT
>USQS01000100.1 GCA_900556865.1 uncultured Clostridium sp.
CTTTTAAATAAAATTTTCCTTGCCAAAATTTAATTCTTTCAGCCCTTCTAAAAATACTTAATTTTGCTTTAATAAATCTCGTTTTACATAAAATATTTATTTCTGCCTCACAAACAAACAACACAAATAAGGCTAAAACCTACCACCAAAAACGGCAATAAGTTTAGCCTTATTTTCTATATTAAATTTTATTATTTCATTATTTAGAATACTTGTGTGTGTGTGTGTGTGTGTGTACAGCCCCAAGGGTTTTAAGCTTTTTTATCATTTGAACTACCTCACTTTTTTCTTTTTTTCCTTCTATGGTTTTAATTTTATATAATTCCTCCAAAAAAGTCAAGAGTTTTAAAAAAATTATTTTACCTAATTTTCATATATATCAAAAATCCCAATTTGACCTTGTTTTTTCATATTTTTAATTATATATTTTCTTACTTCTTCTGGATTTTGCCAATTTCTATTGTAATTCTTATTCATTATTAAAATCTTTTCATTTGTTTTCTCTTTTAACTCTTGTATTTGCCCCTCTTCGCCTTCGCTTCCTAAATTTCCCTTTAAAAACATATCATAATTTTTGTTATATTTATCTATAGGTATCATATATAAACCTGCTGTCGCATCTAAAATATATACATTTTCATCTTGAGCTAAAATAAAATTATCTATTTTCTTTATTGCATCTATACTATCTTCACTCATTGGTAAATATTTAAAATGATTTAATTCCATATTCAAATTCTTCTGGCTTATATTTATAATAAAATAAACAACCGACATCGTCGAAGCTACCACAATTGCACATATCATAAAAGCTGTTGCAAATACATACATTACAGAAAACGTTTTAACTACACGCTTTTGAAAACTACTTGTAATTAACTCATCTTTATATTTTATTTTTTCAACACTTATATTAATAAAATAAATAAAGCTAATAAGTGTTGGAACCAATGCAATTACAAAATGCGATTCATCTGAAATAGGATAAACCATAATCATATTTACAATACTTAATACACTTAATATTAAGAAATTTTTTTCTTTACTTTTAAAATAAAAACAAATACTTAAAATATTTACAATAGGTAATATACTTAAAATCCTAATTAAAATATTTTTATTTTTTAATAACCTATCAACATAAGATATTTTATTTGAAAAAGTTGAAATTCCAAGTATTGCATAATCTATATAATCTTTTAATGCATTATTTAAAATCAAATACATACTAACAATTACAATAGGAATTGCTGCTCCAAGAAGCCTAATTGCAGCTATTTTAATAAACTTTTTAAAATCATCTAAATTTCTTACTTCAAGTATTTTATACCCTATAATTGCAACTACAATTAATAATCCCATTGTTTGTTTTATTGTAACACAAATACCTGCTAATAAACCTATCAATAAATCATGCTTAATATCTAGCACTAGGTCACTATGTTTTATTTCCGAATTTAAAATTATAAGCACAAAAAACAATATTGTCCAATTATAATCTAGAGTAAAATAAGGTCTCATAATTATTGCTAAAATAATTAATAAAATATATCTTAAAAGTGCTTTTATTTCCAATTTTTCCATTATTAAATAAACCATAAACAAAATTATTGTATCTAAAATAATAGCCAAAATTCTTGTAACTAGCATTTCTTGCCCAAATATTTTTAAAAATATAGAACAAAACATTGGAACCAAAGGCCCTTGTATTATATTAAAATCCTTGTATGCAACTAAACCATTTGCAAAACATCTTGCAAAATTAAAATTCCATATTTCATCCAAATTATTTACATCTCTTAAAAGAACTATACTTGATATAAAAGATAAAATAGTTATAAACAAGCCTATCTTTTTTATATTTTTTAATTTTTCAAGCATTTTTAAAATTCCCTTCTAAAAGTTGGTTAATGTATAATATTACCAATTACTCCAAATGATATAACCATCATAATTACACTTGCAATGAAAACTCCTGCTAAAACAGCAAAAAAAGTTTTCTTCTTGTCCATTTCTAAAACAGAAGCTATTAAAGAGCCTGTCCATGCTCCTGTACCAGGAAGAGGTATTCCAACAAATAAAACTATACCTAAATACCCATATTTTTCAATTTGTCCTTTATGTTTTTCAACTTTCTCATCTAGCCATTTTGCAACTTTTTTAAATTTTTTACTTTTTCTCATCCAATCTAAAATTTTATTTATTAATAACAAAATAAAAGGAACAGGCAAAATGTTTCCAATAATACTTATTATATAACTAGGTACTGGATCTAAACCAATTAATGCAGCAGCTAATAAACCCCCTCTTAATTCTAAAATTGGTAATAACGAAATTATAAAAACTAAAATTTCCTTACCTAAT
>USQS01000101.1 GCA_900556865.1 uncultured Clostridium sp.
TAACCCATGAGCAAATTATACCTGAAATATTTGTCTTTAAAAAAGAAAAATTCTAATAGAATATATTTATTTAAAAGTGGAATTTTTTACATTTTCATAGATGACGACGCAAAAAAAATATCTAAAATATTAGATTTAAAACTTACAAACCTAAATTCATCTATACAAAAATGTGGATTTCCAGTTAAATCTTCTGACAAATACTTAAACAAACTTAAAAATTTAAATTATGAATTTGAAATTATATCCACTGAAAATTCTTCTCATAATTTAATAAATTATATTCAAAACGAAAAAATAACAAATATTATAGAAAATTTTATAAAAACAAACATAGATGAGCTTTCTATAAGTCAAGCATTTGATGTTTTAACAAATTTACAAAATGAATTTAAAGATATAATTAACAAAACCGTACCACAAAAATAATTATTAACAAAACCTATACCTTTAGAAAGAGAGGAATTTTATAAAAATGAAAAGAAAAAAAGACTTATACCAAAATATTTGTAAGCTAAATAATATCTTAAAAGCATATACAGAAGTTTGCCGAAATACAAAAAATAAAAGAAAAGTTGCAAATTACAAACAATACAAATGCATTTATATCTCTCGAATTTATAAAACACTTGTAAATAAATCTTATGTTGTAGGTCCTTATAATGTTTTTACAATATATGAACCAAAAAAAAGAAGAATCGTTAGTCAAAATATGCATGATAAAGTTATAAATCATCTTGTTAGTAGAGAAATTCTCTGCCCAAGTCTCATTCCATGCCTTATTGATGAAAATGTTGCAAGCAGAAAAAAAATGGGAACCAAAAAAGGACTTGAGCTTGCCAATAAATATCATCACATTTGTAAATTGAAATATGAAAAATATTATATATTAAAATGTGATATAAGCAAATTCTTTGCTAGCATTAACCATGAAATTTTAAAAGAAAAATTAAGAAAAAAAATTAAAGATAAAGACGCTTTAGATATTGTATTTTCAATCATTGATAGTGATGAAGATGGTTTAAGCATAGGTAACATGTCTAGTCAAATTTTAGCCATTTTTTATTTGAATGATATGGACCACTTTATTAAAGAAAATTTAAAAATTAAATATTATGTACGCTATCAAGACGATTTCTTACTTTTTCATAATTCAAAATCTTATTTAAAATTTTGCCATACACAAATAAAACTTTTTTTGCAAAAAGAAGGACTTACTTTAAACAAAAAAACAAGAATTTATAATAACAATAATAACTTTATTTTTTTAGGACGTAACAAAAAGGGAAATTATGCCAAATATCGTGATGTAAATAGAAGATTGAAAAAAAGAATTTATTTATATAAAACTGGGCATATAAATTTGAATAGTCTACTTAGCAGTTACATTAGTTACCAAACTCTTTGTCCCAAAAAATTAAAACAAACTAAAAAGCTTTAAAAAAGGGAGCATTCAGCTCCCTTTAAAAATAGTTATAAAATCCACTCCCCTTCGCGGTAAAGCTACTAACAAATAAATTTATCTACTTTTAATTTATCGCAATTTACAAAAAGGATGATGGTTGTGCGTTTATAAATTACGAAAGGACACAGTTTGTTTCTATATTATCTCTTGCATAGTTTATAACTATACAACCACAGTTTATAGAAGCTACGGGGCGCACGGCAAAGCCATTGTTGTTCTCATTGCCATTCGAATTGAACATATTGTTACTGTCTGCATTAGAAACACCGTCATTAGTATTAGCCGTACCCAAGCAGAAATTAGCATTGTCTGAATTACTGTTGACCGAGCGCGAAGCCAGCCCTCACAACTATGCCCTATTTTTCTCCAAATTAATAGTTTTTAACCATCCAACCATATATTTTAAAATGTCGTCAATCTTTGCTCCAAATTTAATATATTTTTTACTATTAATTATCTGCTTATCATAACATAAATTTAATAAAAAATCTATGACCTTTACTTTTGCAATACATTCTTCAATAGTACTAATTTTTATTTCTCTATTTGAAATAACATTTGCTTTATATGCAAATTCTAATAAATCATAACTATTATTTCTTATTCTATTTTTTAATTCAATATCCTTTTTAGGAAAATTGTCTAAATTATTATCAATATTAACAATTAAATTCCTAATAAATTCTAATATTTTAAATTTTTCATTTTTCATTTAATATTTCTTCTATCTTTTTTATTATATTTTTTGTACTATCTTTTTCAATATTATTTATAATATAATTATATATATTGTCTGCTCTTGCTTCTAAATTGATATATCTATGTGCTTTTTCATA
>USQS01000102.1 GCA_900556865.1 uncultured Clostridium sp.
AGCTAGTATTTCATTAAAAGTCCATCTAACTTTCAACGTTAGCTACAACATCTAATATTATACATGCTTTCAACCTATTTGTCAATAAAAACTTTTTGACAATTTTCGACACAATTCGACAAACCACAAGAATATGTAGTAAACAAAAGCTGTACAAAAAAGGTGAAACTTACCACCAAAAATAGCAATAAGTTTTAGCCTTATTTTCCGTATTTCTCCAAATTTTTTTATTCTATATCGCACTTAATACTTGGACAAGTTTTGGACAAGTAAACCTATTTTTAGCAAAAATATAAGACCTTCAATTTCTTGAAAGCCTTGATATTACTGGCTGGGCTGGTGGGATTCGAACACACGCATGCCAGAGTCAAAGTCTGGTGCCTTACCGCTTGGCTACAGCCCAATATTAAATTTTTAGAGCTTTTAAATTAAATGGGGTGGAAGATGAGATTCGAACTCACGACCTCCAGTGCCACAAACTGGCGCTCTAACCAACTGCGCTACATCCACCATAAAATCAAGTACTTAATTAGTATACAACAAATTCTATACCTTTGTCAATGTTTTTTTCAAAAAAAAATAATATTTTTTCTTTACAATTAAAATCGAATATGGTAAAATAAAATTGAATTTTGTTGAATACAAACATTAATAGCAACTTTGAAACACACAAGAAAGGAATGAAAATTATATGGAAAAAGCTACAAATGAATTCAAAATTATAGAAAAAGAAAAACTAGAACTAAACACAGATAAAAACTTAATGTTTAGCCCAAATACAGAAAATATAATAAAAGAGCCATCTGAAGAAGCAAACATTACTAATTGTTTAGCAATGACTGTAAAAAAAGATTACAATTTAGTTGTTTTTTCAAATGCCATAAAAAAAGGAGCTCGTATGACTTGGAAAGTAATACTTAGCGCCTTTGTTATAAATGTTTTAAATTTATTATTATAAATTATTTTTGTTCATATTTGCTTGTTAACCCTAACAAGCTTTTTATTTTCCCAATAATTTTCACAAAAAAGTTGTTTTTTACAGCTATTAACATTGTTCTTCTTTTTATTTTATCTTCTATTATTTTTAATTTTGAAATTTGCTCTAAATAATATTTATCATAAACTTTAGTTTTACCAATATAATTTCTATATAGAAAAATCTTTTTCCTGTAATTATCAACTTCACTTAAAGTTTCAATTCTATCTAAATAAGAATCAAAATATGATTTCATTATAATTTCCTGTGTCTCAAAAAAAGTGTTTTTTATTTCAATCTCAATATTTTCAAGCATTGTTTGATTATCTAAACTTAATTCCTGTTTAGAAATTCTAACAAATTTTTCTTTCAATTTTAAAATATAATCTAAATTGTCACAAATGGCTTTAAAACGTAATTCTCCAAAAGTATCTATTGTATAATATACAAAATCCAATGGATTTATAAATATATTTTTTTCAAATTCCTTTCTTCCCTCCAAAAAAATTATTTGTGTTACAAGATTTGTAATTAAAGGAAAATATTTTCTAGATTTTGTTTTTAATTCTATATCATACAATTTTACTTTTTCATAATCATTTTTTAATATATTAACAACCATATATTGAATAGCTCCTTCATTAAAAGCCATTCTTTTAAGTCCAAATTCATCAAACCCACATAAACCAATACTAACTATTTTATCTTTTTTGTCTTTTCTTTCTTGTATTTTATGTATACACTCATGAAGTATAAATTCATTTATTTCATCAGTATTGCAATCTACATCAAAATAAATTGAAGAATTTCTATAATAATAGTTTACTGTTGTTATTCCATCTGGAAATATTGCTCTATACATATCCGTATTAAATAATTTGTTAAAAATTTGTTCATATTCTAATCCACAATTTGGAAAAGTATCCACAATTCCTTGTGATACTTCATGTATAATATTTACTTTTTCTTTGTTTTCTAATTTGTCTAGTACTTGTATCCCTAAATTATCTAAACTTCTATTTTCTAACATATTTTTCACCTAAATATATTATACATCATATATATTACAACTTTATTAAAATTATATTACATTTATATTACATTTTTATCCATGCTTGCACGCTTTTACTTTAACTATATTTCTGCCAGCTACTTTTTCAACTTTATAGGTAACCTTTTCCGTCTCCACTATAGGCTTTTCCCCTTCTTTAGGAATTCTATCTAATAATTTTACTAAATACCCTGCTAAAGTATCTACTTCGTCTTCTTCAATTTTTATGTCCAAAATCTTTTGAACATCATTCAAACTAACC
>USQS01000103.1 GCA_900556865.1 uncultured Clostridium sp.
GGTGAAGAGTGATGAGTCTGTCAAGGTTTCCAAAATAGAGACCAATTTTTCTTTGCTCATCAATTTCCGTTGGTAAAATTATTTTTAAATTTTGTTGAGCAGTGATTCCAATATATGGTCTTGTAGATTGTGCCGCTTTAGTTTTTAATTCTGTTTGGAAATCTAAAGAATTAAAAAAGGAATACAAATACTCTCTGTTTAACCGTTCTTCATTCTTAATTCTATAGTAAGTAACCTGAGGTGCTAACATTGCATATTCCGTCATCAAATTGCTTAAAATAGCTGTCTCACCAATAGTTGCCTTGTGTGTTAGTAAGACATCTCCATTTCGTGCAAATCCCTTATCAAGTCTTTCCGCTCTTTCTTTTGTGATATATTTGCATGAATAAATATTTACTTCTCCATTATGAATATCCGATGCCATCAAAAAAGGAATTCCAGACTCTACATACTCATCCGAAGTTGGATGTTTCTCTCCGTGGTTTCCATCTAAAGGTGCTTCCAAAATTCCCTCTTTAACAAGTTCTCCCAACTTACGCTCTTCCCAATCGTCAGCAAACCCCGCAAATCGCAATTCAGGAACTTTGGCACCATTTTTAGGGAACATTTTTTGCAAGTAGCCTTTTTTCTGCTCTTTCAACAAATCTAACTTACGTTGATGAAGAGCGATAGTCTCGTCTAATTGTTTGAAGTATGAGCCAATTTTTTTTTGTTCTCCAAATGTTTTTGGGAAAAATAATTTTAAATTTTTTAATTCACTTGCTTTTATTAAAGGTTGTCCTGTTCCAAAAGCCAATTTTTTTAGATCATATTTTGTTAGTAGATAAAATATGAATTCTAAATTTTTTGATTGGATATAAACAGTATTATCACTAATTTTTACGTTACCAGAGTGTTTGTACAAGTTTCCGGCATTAGCTCCTACTCTTGCTGTTAAGACGAAATTTCCAGAGTGGTCAAAACTATCTGAATATGAAATTACTGAAGTTGATCCTAAAACTTCATAAGGTGTTTGCTCGGAGTAATCTAACCCTGCTTTAAAACTACTTCTTCCTGTTCCAATATTTTCTACATTTTCATTTAACTTACGCTCTTCCCAATCATCCGTAAATCCCGGAAACCTTAATTCTGGAACTTTCTTTTTAACTGAATCATCTATTTTCGCCATAGTCCCCACCATTTTCTTGGTTTTTCTTGTTCTTCTATCCTTTTTTGATCTTTGATTTGTTCCTGCAAATTTTCCAACTTCTCTTTAAGAGCGTTCACTTCATCTTTATATTGATTGTCTAAGTGTTTGAATTCTGTTTCCTGTGAGGGCATTTTGAGGGCTTTTAGACTGTCATTTTCCGCCTTGTACTCTTCTAGCAACTTTTTATCTTGCAAGGCTAGGCGTTGCTGTTGGTCTAAGAGGTTTTGAGTTTGTTTTTGTGCTTCCACTAAACTTTTTATTTGTTCGTCTTTATTTATATTTTGAGATTCAAGGTATTCAATTTGGTGTTTAAGACTGTTTAAATAACTATTTAAAGTGCTGTTTAATTCAACATCTTCAACACTTAGATTTCCTTTTATATTAGTGTTATTTTGGTGTTTAACGGTATTTAACTTACTGTTTAAACCGCTGTTTAATTCAACACCTAGATTTTCTTTTATTTGTTTAATCGCTTCAGCGGTTAGTAGCTTCATACTGTTATTTCTAACTATATATTCGCTTGGTATTTTAGAAACTTGATAATGAATTTTATTCTTACTAACTCCTAATTCGTCAGCAAGCTCTCGAATGGTCTTTAAATCTTCACTCATGACAAATTCTCACTATTAACTTTATAAGTAGTTTTTACCATGTAAGCTCCGTATCCCATTTTAATTAAACCATCAATAATAAAAATGGTTTCTATTTGGTTTGAATACAAACATAGTCCTAAGAAAGTGTTAACTGTCAATAAAATGACGAAAATTACTTGTGCTTGCCACTTTTTATTTTCATTAGCAGGAATAAAAAATAAAAAGTGTAGACCTACAAAAAATAATATCAATATCCATAAAATATTTAAGTTGCCAAGTAATTTTAAACCTATAAAAATACTAACCCAACATGTTATTACTAGAAAAATAAATGCTCTATTTACCCATTTCTTATTTTCAGTAGACCTGTTCCCTTTTCTTATTTTTTTCATTAAAAAA
>USQS01000104.1 GCA_900556865.1 uncultured Clostridium sp.
AAATTTTATTATTTCATTATTTAGAATACTTGTGTGTGTGTGTGTGTGTGTACAGCCCCAAAGGTTTCAAGCATTTTTTTCATTCTAAACTACCTCACTTTTTTATTTTTTTCTTTTATGGTTTTAATTTTATATAATTACTTAAAAAAAGTCAAGAGTTTTGAAAAATATTTTACCAATAAGCTATTAATTTTGAGTCTTGCTTAATTAGATTTAAAAACCATCTCTAAAATTTATTATTTCATCACTCTAATAATATCATTATAAGTAACAAATATAGAAAGAGCAATTATTATAGAAAAACCTATTAGTTGAATTTGAATTTCTGTATCTTCTTTTAAAGGCTTTTTTCTTATTGCTTCTATTATCAATAACAAAATTTTTCCACCATCTAATGCAGGTATTGGCAACAAATTAGTTATACCAAGTGAAACTGAAACCATTGAAATCATATAAAAATACTCTTTTATTCCCGTAGTTTGAGAAACAAGTTCAGATATTCCAATAGGACCAGTTAAATCATTTACCCCAATATTTCCTGTAAAAATCATTTTAATACTTTGTATTAATGCTTCTCCAAATTTTAATGTAGCTTCTCCAGCAATAGTAATGTTTCCATAAATTACCATAACCAAAATAAAATATACTATTAAACCAAACAAAATATTAACTATAGCCCCTGCCGAAATTATGGCTATTCTTTTTGGAATACTGGCTTTAGTAAAAGAGCCTTCATTAACAGACTCTTTTTCTTCTCCTTCTAGACTTACAAACCCTCCAAGAGGAATTAGCCTTAAAGCATATTTTGTTTCTTTAACTTGTTTAGACCATATACATGGACCAAAACCTATTGCAAATTGATTTACTTTAACTTTACAAAATTTAGCCACAAGAAAATGACCACCTTCATGTATAAATATTAAAAAACCAAGTAAAAATATTATTTTAATGGCTGATATTATAAAACTCAACAAAATTTCCTCCTCAAGACTACTATTTATTTTATAAAACAAAAAGCATATAAACAAATGGTGCTATAAAAATCAAACTATCTACTCTATCTAATAAGCCTCCATGACCAGGAAGTAAATTGCTATAATCTTTTACATCTACAGTTCTTTTAATACATGATGCTACAAAATCTCCCACCTGGCTTATTGCACTTAAAATAAAAGATATAATAGCTATATATAAATATGAAACTTCTATATTCCAAAATGAAATTGCAATCCATGTATATAATAAACTTACTATGACAGAACCTATTAGCCCTGCAACACATCCTTCTATCGATTTTTTTGGGCTAACTTTACTGAATTTATGTTTTCCAAAACTTTTACCAATTATGTATGCAAAAATATCTGTTGCCCATGACACTACAAATACATATCCAATTAAAACTTTGCCATGTTCTAAACATCTAATTAGTTCCAAAAACATTATAAATAGTGGAACATAAATTATTCCAATTAATGTATATGCAATATCTTTTAATGTAATTTTCATGTTTGTTATAATTACATGTAAAAACAATATTAGCACAAGTACAGGTATATAATAAACTAATAATTTCATAAAAAGCAATTGGTCACTAACAAGTGCTATTGCAGTCATATACACAGAGCTTAAATATCCTACCCATTTAATAGGGTTACATACTTTTTTTATTGCATGAAAATATTCATACATACAAATTATGCTTACACCTAAAATTACTAAATCTATTACATATCTATTTCCAAATAAAAAAACAAGTATTACTGCAGGTAAACCTATAACTGCTGTAATTAATCTTTTAACATCCATTAAAAATTTCATTCCTTTCTTTTAAGCACTTTTTAGTTTGCTCCAAACTTTCTTGTTCTTTTTTGATATTCTATTATTGCATTATCTAAATCTTCTTCATTAAAATCAGGCCAGTTTTTGTTTACAAATAAAAATTCTGAATACACAATTTGCCATGGTAAAAAATTGCTTGTTCTCATCTCTCCACTTGTTCTTATTAATAGGTCTGGATCTGGTTGATTTGCTGTATATAAATTATCTGATATTGTTTGTTCGGTTATATCTTCTATGTCTATTTCTTTATTTTGTACTTTTCCTACGATATTTTTTACTG
>USQS01000105.1 GCA_900556865.1 uncultured Clostridium sp.
ATAATATTTATTTTGCAGGGCAATTAACAGGTGTAGAAGGATATGTGGAATCTATTTCATCTGGTTTAGTTTCTGCAATAAATGCTGTAGAAAGGCTTAATAGCCAAAAAGAAAAGCGTAAAATTTGCCCTATTATTTTTTCAAAATATACAATGATAGGAGCTTTAGCAAAATATATATCTACGGAAAATAAAAAGTTTCAGCCAATGAATGCAAATTTTGGAATACTTCCAGAATTAGAAGAGAAAATTAAAGACAAAAAATTAAAATATCAAAAATTAGCAGATAGAGCATTAAAATTTTAAATAAAAAGGAAGTGGCTTAAATGGATTTTATGCCAAAAGTTAGTGTTATAATACCAGTTTATAATGTTGAAAATTATATAGAAAAATGTTTAAATTCTGTTTTAAACCAGACCTTAAAAGAAATTGAAATTATAATAGTAAATGACGGTTCTAAAGATTCTTCAAAACAGAAAATAGAAAAATATTTAGAAAAACATGAAAATAAGATAATATATTTAGAAAAAGAAAATGGTGGGTTATCTGATGCTAGAAATTATGGGATTGGTTATGCAAAAGGAGAATATATAGCATTTTTAGATTCAGATGATTATATAGAGCCTACAATGTATGAAGAAATGTACAAAAAAGCAAAAGAAGAAAATAGCGATATGGTAGAATGTGACTTTTTATGGGAATATCCTAGAAAAGTAAAAGAAGATGTTGGAATAATTTATAATAATAAAAAAGAAATGCTTGCAAAAGCAAGAGTAGTTGCATGGAATAAACTTATTAAAAGACAGATTTTATTAGATACAAAAATTGAATTTCCTAAAGGATTAAGATATGAAGATGTAGAATTTTTTTATAAATTAATACCATATTTAGGTAAAATTTCTTTTGTAAAAAAATGTTTTGTTCATTATGTGCAAAGAGAAAATTCTATTGCAAATACGCAAAATTATAGAACTAAAGAAATATTTACAGTTTTAGATAATGTTATTAAATTTTATAAAGAAAAAGGATTTTTTGAAGAATATAAATGTGAATTAGAATACAATTATGCAAGACTTTTGTTATGTAGTTCCTTAAAAAGAATGTGCAAAATACAAGATAAAAAAGAAAGAAATAAAGCATTAAAAGAAACATGGAATAAACTAAATACAGAGTTTCCAAATTGGAAACAAAATAAAGCTTTACAAGAAAAAGGTTTAAAAAACTTATATATGAAAAGTTTAAATAATGTTACATATAAATTGTTTTGCTTTTGTCAATCATTCCAGAATTTATGTACATTAGAAAATTTGATGTGTTTGTTTGTTATATTATGCCCAATATTAGATTGCTTGAGCTTTTTATATAGAAATTGTTTTAATACTTCTATTTCTCCAACAACAATATTAAGACCAATAATACCTATTATTGTATTTACTATTTTGTTTTTTAAAGAAAATAATAAATTAAAAAAAATAGCGGTAGCTTCTATTTATGCCCTCTATTCCATAGTACATTTATTTATATTTCAAAAATTAAATAATGGAAGTTCATATGGAACTATAAAAAATGAAATACAGTATTTAATAAATTATTCTTTTATGATTATAAATTTATATTTATTTTATTTATTATCAATAGTATATAAATATTTAATCATTTTACCAGATAAATTCAGATTGAACATATTTTAGCAGATGTGGGGAAAATGTGGGGAATTTTTCGTATTTTTGCTCTGTCAATCCGGAATCTGGGTACTATGAAAATAACTCTCATCATCAAAAAGAGCGTAAAACGCTATGATACAGAATCGAAGGCGACCATTTACGCACGTCTGCGGGATGGCAGACAGGTAGATATGGTCGCACCGACCCGGCTCACCATCAATCCCAATCTTTGGGATGACAAGGCCGAACAGGTCAAAAGCAAAATCGTTTGCGACGACGAAATGCGTTCCTATTACAACGATGAAGCCCGCAAACTCAAGTCCTACCTCGAAAAAGCCTATCAGTCCCGACAGACGGCAGAACCGCAGAAAGAGTGGCTGAAAGAGACTTTGGAACAATATTACAATCCGCAAAAG
>USQS01000106.1 GCA_900556865.1 uncultured Clostridium sp.
CCTAAAGTTAAAATAATATCATTATCTATTAAAAGCTCTACTTCTTTCTTTATAGCTGTTGAAGATAAAAGCAATATTCTAGCTTGCAACTTTGCTTCTCTTAATGCAATTGCTTCTTCAACAGTTGCAACAGCTAAAAAATCCACTCCATTATCTATTAAAAATTTAGAATATTGAATTAACCCTAAACCATATCCATTTCCTTTAACTACGGCAATCAATTTTATTGCTTTATGGTTATCTTGTCTTCCTGTTTCTTTAACAATATTTTTTATTTTTCTTATATTATGTTTCAAATCTTCTTTATTTATTACAAGTGACTTCATTATTCCTCCAAAACTTATTTTTTAAATTTAAGTTTTAATGCCCTTAAACTTCTAAACATCTTTTCTGAAAATTTATAAGCCTTATATGTTAATGGTTTAAACGGAATATATACTTCTCCAATAAATTCGGTATATTCTGCTCCAAAGCCTTTTTTAAATCTATATAACCCATTAGAATCATCTGCAATTCCAGGCACTCCTCTTAAGTCATATATATCACTTTTTCTTGAAATGGCTATTTTAATCATTTCCCATTGTAGCAAATAATTTGGCATTAAGTTTCTGTGCTCATTACTACTTGCACCATAAAGATACCATGTTTTATTTCCATACATTATTGGTATTACTCCTGAAATTGGTTTTCCATCATAATATGCCATAAGTATTTTCATGTGTTCTGGTCCTAGGCAATCATACATTTTTTCAAAATATTCTAAAGGTCTTGTAATAAAGCCATCTCTTATTCCTGTTGTAACCATTATTTTATGAAAATCTTTTAAATCTTCTCTTGTTCCTTCCTTTACCGTTACTCCCTTTTTAGTTGCCAAGCGAACATTATACCTTGTTTTTTGATGAAAATTTTTAAAAATTTCATCTTCTGTTTTATTTTTTGTATCTAGTCTAAATACATATCTTGGTTGAATTTCATCTCTAAAATTCTTTGCGTCATCTTTTATTGAATAACCCAGTTCTAGCATTATATTTCTAAAATCAGTATCATTACTTTTAATGTCTGGTTCTATTCTTAATACAATTGCATTATATTTTTTTGCAAGTTCTTTTGCCCCTTCTGTAATTTGCCTTAAAACCTCTATATTATGAATATCACATACAGGTCCTCTTGCCGAATACATTATATTTCCAAAAAATGGTATTTTTCTAACCAACACCATTAAAGAACCATTAATTTTCCCATTTGTATCTTCTGCTAAAATCACTTCTCTTTTCCAACTTTGTTTTACTTTTGCCCATTCTAATGATTGTTGAAAATTACATCTTTCGTGCTTTTCTAAAAAATCTGAGTATTCTTCTTCATCTTTTTTATTTTGTAATATTCTCATTTAACTTTCATCCTTCCATTTTGGTTTTAGTTTTTGCTTTTTATGTTATAATATTACATCATTTTTACTTATTTGTAAAGAAAAAATATCTATAATGTTTTTCGTTTCATGTATCTTTCCTTTTACTATATTCTAATTTTACCCCAAAACACAAAAAATAGCAAGAAATTCTTGCTATTTTTTTGCCTTCTACTTGCGTGTACTTTTTATCTAAAATATAGGTACTTTTCTCATTCTAAAAGACTATCAGCAATCGGGCATAATTTCAATTTTTGTATTCTTGGTACTCTGGAGTTATAAAAAATTTTCAAGTATTAAGCTTCTTCTGGTCCTCCTCCAGAAAATCCTGACCAATCTTGTTCTTTTTGATCTTCTATTCTTTGTATTACATCTAGTGTAACAGCAGACCTTAAAGAAACTACAGGACGCACGCCAAAGCTACAGTAACCCTCACCACCACCGGAATCAAACAAAAACCCACTCATATCAATATAACCATAGTTCAAATATCCAACACAGAAACGAACAACTGTCGTAAGCTCATCCACCGAAGATGAAGCTAACCAATTCAATTTTTTATTTTGTTTTTTGAAAAATATTGTTTCATATGCTCTTGTATTTGTTGCTGTTTTTAATA
>USQS01000107.1 GCA_900556865.1 uncultured Clostridium sp.
TGTAAAAAAAGGCACATATATATATTTATTTGTTATAATTTGCATAAAAATTTCCATATTATTTTTCTTCTTTCCCCTCATACAAAAAATCTTTTTCTTGAATTTCTCCATTGTTGTTTAAAAGAATAGTTATTCTTTTTTCTGTTTCTTCTAAAATTTCATTACATTCTTTAGAAATTTTCATTCCTTTTTCAAATATTTTAACAGATTCTTCTAAACTTAAATCACCTTTTTCTAAATCCTTTACTATTTTCTCTAAATCTTGCATTTTATTTTCAAAACTTGCATTTTCCATATTTTTCACATTTCCTCTCATTATATAATTTTTGCGTCTTTTTTGCCATCAGTCAATATTAATTTTACAATATCGCCATCTTTTAAATCATTATAACTTTTTACAATATTGTTTTCTTTTTCAATTATAGCATATCCTCTGCTTAATGTTTTTAAAGGGCTTAAAGCATCTAGTTTTGATACAATTAAACCAAATTTTTTTTCTGAATCTTTTTGTTTTAATTTTATAATATTTGTTATTTCTTTAACATTATTATCTAATCTTAAATAATTATCATTAATAACTCTTAGCGGATCCAAAAAAACTTTAGATTTCATAATATTATTATATTTTAATCTTAATAGTTCCATTTTTTTATTTAGTGCTTGTCTTGTTCGTTCTCTTGCAACTGCTATTTTATTTTTTAATTCATATATATCTGGGTTGGCAATTTCTGCTGCTGCAGATGGTGTTGGTGCTCTTAAATCTGCAACAAAATCTGCTATAGTAAAATCTGTTTCATGCCCCACTGCAGAAATAATTGGTATTTTTGAATCATATATAGCACGTGCCACAATTTCTTCATTAAATGGCCATAAATCTTCTAAAGAGCCTCCTCCTCTTGCTAAAATTATGACATCTGCTAATTGTTTTTCATTCATAATTTTTATTGCATTTGCAATTTCTTTTGAGGCACCCGAGCCTTGTACTGGAACTGGAAGCAACCTAATATAACAATTTGGATTTCTTCTTGTAGAAACATTTATTATGTCTCTTATTACAGCCCCTGTCTGTGAACTTAATACTCCAATTATTTTTGGGTTAATTGGAATCTTCTTTTTGTGAGTTTCATTAAACAATCCCTCTTCTTCTAAAGATGCTTTTAATTTTTCATAAGCTTCGTATAAATCTCCTAATCCAGATTGCTCCATGGCTTTTACATAAATTTGGTAAATTCCATCTCTTTCAAAAACAGAAACCCCACCAAACACTATAATTTTCATTCCATCTTTTGGTATAAATTTCAAATTTTGAGCATAAGTTTTAAACATTATACATTTAATTAAAGATTTATCATCTTTTAATGTAAAATAATAATGACCCGTATAATGTGCTTTAAAATTTGAAATTTCTCCCTTTACAACAACAGCATTAAGTGCTTCATCATTTGCAATTTTATTTTTTATATATGTATTTAAATCTGAAACTGTAACTGCCATTTTTTCATAATTCATTTAATTTCATCCCTCTCTGTTATTATTTTTATGTAACTTTCATAATATATAATGAACATTAATATGGACAAACCTCTTAATTAAGATTTGTCCAAAAAATTACATTTCTTTAACAACTTTAGCAAGAGCTCCATTTATGAACTTTCCAGACATTTCTTCTCCATATTTTTTTGCAAGCTCTACTACTTCGTTTATCTCAACTTTATAAGGTATATCTTTATATTTTATTTCATATATCGCAAGTTTTAATAAGCTTAAATTAATTTTAGAAATTCTTTCAATTTTCCAATCTGCTGTTAAAGCTCCCTTTATTACTTCATTTATATCTATTTTGTTTTTTTCTATTCCATATATGCAATCTGCTATATATTCTTTAGCTTTATTGTCTTCTATAGAATTGTTTTCAAAATATATTTCTAGCTGCTCAGATAAATTATCTTCTTTTTGAATCTCCAGACTATATATTAATTTAAATGCCAATTCTCTTATTTCAGATCTTTTCATTAATA